>CALHRB010000311.1 GCA_938038165.1 Candidatus Kapaibacterium sp.
GGAGATGTTATGTTTCATATCAAAAACAGAGAAGGTTTGGTTTTAGCTCCTACTCACGAAGAAATAATCACATACCATGCCCGACAGCATATTCAATCTTACAGAGAACTGCCTCAGATCTGGTATCAGATACAAAACAAATTCAGAAACGAACCCCGTCCAAAGTCCGGGGTATTACGAGGCCGTCAATTTTTAATGAAGGATTCCTATTCTCTTGATTCCACCTGGGATGGCTTAGACGAAAGTTATAAAAAACACTATGAAGCATATAAAAAGATATTTACTCGTTGTGGTCTCAAATTTTTTATTGTTGGTGCCTCGAGTGGTGCTATGGGGGGAAAGCAATCCGAAGAGTTTATGATTGAATCCGATGCAGGCGAGGATGTTTGTGCTGTTTCGGACTCCGGTTATGCTGCTAACCTCGAAGTTGCCACTTCTTCTCTTAAACCAGTCGGTCGTATTTCCGGGAACAAGGATATCGAGGAATTTCCTACACCTAATGCCAGAACAATTGATGATTTAATAGAGCAATACGGGCTTCCAGAGGATAGACTTGCCAAATCGCTTATATATATAATTGACTCAAAACCTGTATTAATTTTGATGCGTGGTAATGATGAATTAAATGAAACCAAATTGCAGTCAGCATTCAAAACCAATATTTTCAGACCAGCTGAGCCAAACGAATTGCTTGAAATCACAGGTGCTAATGCCGGTTCTATTGGTCCGGTAAATTTGAAAACTAATATCAGGATTGTTGCTGATAACCTATTAAAAGACGCCAATGGTCTTACCAGTGGTGCAAATAAGGACGGTTACCATTTTAAAAATATTGATTTTACAAAAGATTGCAAAATTGATGAATATTTTGACTTAAGAACTGTCAAAGAAGGTGAACCTTGCATAATTAATGGCTCACCCATCAGGATTGTTAAAGCAATTGAATTAGGACATATTTTCAAGTTAGGTACAAAATATTCAGAAGCACTCGGTGCAAGATTTTTAGATGCAGAAGGACAAGAACACCCTATCATTATGGGAAGTTATGGGATCGGTGTCGAACGCATAATGGCTTCTTATATTGAACAAAATTATGATGATACCGGTATTATCTGGAACAAAGCTTTAACCCCATACCATTTCCATTTGATTGGACTTGGTTTGGGCAAAACTCCAGATATACAAGAAGCATGTGAAAATATTTACAATGAACTTTCTGAACTGAATCTTGAAGTCCTTTATGATGACAGAGACGAAAATCCTGGCGTTAAGTTTAACGATGCGGATTTAATCGGAATTCCCTATCAGATTATTGTAGGCAAGAAAAATTTGGATAATGGTAAAATTGAATTAAAAAACAGAAGAACAGGCAACAGAGACTTAATTGATCAGATATCGCTGAAAGAAATTGCATTAGAATTATCTAAATAATTACTGTTTTCAATTATTGTTTGCTATAATGGGTGATGTTTGCAACTTCACCCATTTCTTTTGTTCTTATGATAATCTTTCATTTATAATTTTGGGCAAAACTTCCAATCCATCAAAAAAGTGAAAAAAAATAAATACCTACTGACAGGCAGGAAAAATCAATCTTTTGAACAAACAGGGATGTCTGTTCTACCGGAACGCAGTTGGTTGTTTTATTTTCTTATGTTGTTTGCGGCGAAACTTGCTCTAAGGTTATAACTTTCTCAATTCCATATCTTTATAAACCGCCCGACCCGGTTGCCGAGACGGACAAAATAAATGCCGGGCGGCAGGTTGGAAATATCAAACTTTTGAACAAAAAGGGATGTTTGTTCTACCAGATTGCATTCACCGAGTAGATTATAGATTTTTATGTCTTGTTTTGGGTTAACTTGCTCTGCATTAATGTCTTGAATTTCAATATAATCCCTTGCTGGGTTGGGGAAGATGGAAAAATCATTAATTAGTGCATCAGGATTTTCAATTTCAGTTTTAATTCTGCCTGATTTATATAAACCATCGCCAAAAACGCCAGCATAAACGATGATGCCTTCTTTTGTAGAATCAATTTCGGGGATTGCAACTTGTCTGACAGATGAATCCTTGGGCAATCCATCGGAAAAATTTTCCCAGGACCAGCCAAAACTTCCGCTAAGATATACCCCTTGTTTGTCACAGGCAGCGGCAATAAATTTAGGATAAAGAGGATGTTGTGCGAGAGAAAAGACAGTGGAACCAAAAGCACCGACAGGTTTCCAGGTCTTTCCTGTATCCTGGGATAAATAAATTCCTTTACCATAACGATACTTATTTAGATCAATTGAATCAACACCGCACAGAACCCAAGCTTTGTCGTAAGCCGAAGGCAGTACACATAATACCCTTTTATTGTTAAGCCCTGAAGAATCCTTTAACCATGTCTTGCCATTATCATAGGAACGATAAACACCGTTATTGTGAAAGCCGTCGCCAGCTATAAATATTAAATTTTTGTCTAATGGAGATATAGCTATATCAAGGGACTGTATATCAAGATCCTGATTGGTCAAACATTCATCAAAATTATCATACGAATATCTAAAACCCTCATCTGTATTAGCTGCCGAAGCAAATATTGCAAGTTTGTCAGCATCATTCTTTTTTGAAATAATTTTTGTGATTTGAAAATTACCAGGGCATTTCAAATCTTCTGTATTCCAGCTATATCCGCCATCACTTGAAATAAGTATCCCGCCACGGTTGAATTTTCTAACCGAAGCAAACCATACTTTATCATCAAGGGCTGACTGATGAAGGTTATACACAGAATAGCCACTCAAAATTGGATCACTAAATGTACTACCACCGTTTGTGCTGATTCTGAAACCATTCTGACCAACCCCGAAATATGGAAAATTTATATCCTGTTTCGAAAAATCAGTTGGTATATCGTCCGATGAAACCATAATTAACTGTGGATTTTTGGAGCTAAGAAAAATACCATTCAAATATAAGCTCGTTCCCGATAACTTAGTCCACTTTTGTGAAAATAGCTCAGGAACATTTATTAACAAAGAAAACAAGATAATCAAATTTAACCAGGGGGAAAAAAACTTTTTCATCATCAAATAAAAATATTTAAAATAATCAATTACTAAATTAATGTTTTTTTTTGTTATCCGTTTATTCTTTTGAGGAGATTAATAAAAATTCGAAAGAAAATAATTATGCATCCTGATAAATTGAAAGAAATAATAATCTCCGGCGAATCCTCAACTGTCGAATTCAAGCGGAAAATCAGCTCTTACGAAAAAATTGCACGGGAAATTTCAGCCTTTGCCAATACCCTGGGAGGGTATTTAATAATTGGAGTTGATGATGATGGCAAAATTGTTGGTATTGATAGTGAGAAATCTTCATCTGACCTTATTGAAGAAATCTGCACTTTTTACATCGCTCCGCCCATTGAACCTGAAATTGAAATAGTAAATATTTACAATAAAGATATTATTGTTGTATATATCAACGAAAGCAGTAACAAACCTCATAAAATACAAGATAATGGCTCAAATTCGGAATATGTATCAAGAGCTTATATCCGTGTTGGAGATAAATCTCTTATAGCAAGCAGAGAAATGGAAAGAGTTCTTGCAGGACTTAGCCCAGATTCAAGACCTTTGAAACTTAGCATTGGAGACAAAGAAAAAAGACTTTTTGCATATCTTGAAAAAAACGAAAAAGCCACCGTCAAGGACTTTGCAAGGATAGTCAATATTTCTGAACGAAGGGCTTCCAGACTGCTTGTCAGACTTGTTAGAGCTGGTGTATTACAAATCCACGTTGACAATAATTCCGATTTCTTCACTTTGGTCGAAAGAATTGATGGTCAATAATACTAATAAAATTTTAGATTTTTGTAAAAGCATCTTTCTATCACCATTGAATGTTTTATCCCCGAAACACTGCATTGTCTGCGAAAGAAGTATTCAGCAAGATACTAATATAAATTACATCTGTGATGACTGCTATTTTAACTTTCCGCTGGCACCATCGCCAAGTTTAATAATCAACAAATTAGCCGAAAATTTTCCCCCTGACGATTTTGCTATAAGTAATGCCATTGCTCTTTTCAGGGTATCACACAACTCGGACTATATGAAAATAATTCATTCCATAAAATATTACGGATTTAGAAAAATCGGAATTCAACTTGGATTAGAATTAGGCAAACTAATAAAAAATCAATTTAATCAAAGTTATGATTTGATAGTCCCTGTTCCGATTCATTCGGCTCGTTTACGTGAAAGAGGATTTAATCAAGCGGAATATATTGCTAAAGGAATATCCCCGATGCTGGGCATCAAAGTTCATACTAAGCTAATCAAAAGGTTTAAATATACTACAACACAAACCATTCTTTCTGCTGAAGAAAGAAGATCTAATGTTCAAAATGTATTCAAGGGTTATAACGAAAATACAAAACTGAGCGATGAAATCATTTTGTTGGTTGATGACGTTTTAACAACCGGATCAACAATAAATGAATGCGCTAAAACCCTTCTCAATCTTGGTGCAAGAAGGATTGACGTTGCAACATTAGCTTTATCGGTTTAAACTATTGTATTCTTCTCAGTTTCTTTCTTGAACTCATTTCGCTTTCGTAAACTTTTTTAATTCCATCCCCAAGAGAATTTTCAATGTCACGAATGTTAGAAATTAATCTGATTAGACCACCAATCTCGACAGAGGCTGCCTGATCTGTTCCCCACATAGCTCTGTCTAATGTTATATGCCTCTCAACGAAAGAAGCACCTAAAGTAACTGCAGCCCAGGTTGGTGCTAATCCAACTTCGTGACCTGAATATCCTATTGGGATATTAGGATATTTATTTTGTAATGTGGTGATAACCCTTAAATTTAATTCTTCGACTTTGCAAGGGTAAGTTGAAGTTGCATGAGCTATAAGCAAATTATCTTCTCCAATTTTATCGACTGCGTTTTCGATTTCTTCCATAGTGGACATACCAGTAGAAATCATTAATGGTTTGCCGGTTGATTTCATTTTCTTGAGTAATTCAATATCAGTCAGAGAGGCTGACGGTGCTTTATAAGCAGGCACATCAAACTGCTCAATGAAATCCACCGAAGGCTCGTCCCAGCAGGATGCAAACCATCTAATTTTATGTTCTTTGCAGAATCTATCAATTTCTGCATATTCATCTAAACCAAATTCTACTTTATAGCGATAATCAATGTATGTCATCCTTCCCCAGGGTGTATCTCTTTCAATATACCATTGATCTTTGGGAACGCAGATTTCGGGAGTTCTTTTTTGGAACTTTACAGCATCGGCGCCGGCTGTTGCAGCTCCAGCGATCATTTTTTTTGCCAGTTCCACAGAACCATTATGATTAATACCAATTTCAGCAATAACATAAGTTGGCTCGCCATCACCAACAAATCTCTCGCCTATTTTAATTTTTCTTTTCGGATTCATTTTTTCTCCCTCATAATAAAAAAATTACCAAATTGTCCAACCCCCATCAACGACAAGATTAGCACCGGTCATATACGAAGAAGCATCACTTGCCAAAAAAAGCAAAGCTCCTTTGTAATCAGTTGCTCGAGCCATTCTCTTTAATGGAGTTCTTTTTGAATAGTTCTCAATAAAAAAATCTGCCTGATGGTTTTCTACTCCTCCTGGGGAAAGAGCATTAACACGGACATTATGACTACCCCAGTATGCTGCAAGAAAACGTGTAAAAGAGATTACAGCACCTTTTGCCGTGGGATATGCCGGGGATTTGTAAAACATCCTGCTGCCGTCAGGCTTTAAATATAGTGATTGGTCAGGTGCAACAATCCCGTAAGTTGATGCAATATTTATAATATTGCCTCTGTTCTGCTTTGCCATTTCAGTTCCAAATACCTGAGAACAAATAAAGACTCCGGTTACATTAACATCAATGACTTTTCGGAATAAATCAAGTGGGTAGTTCTCAAATTTCGATTCCTCGAGCAGAGAAACAGGATTTTCGACCATATCATTTATGGCAGCGTTATTAACCAAAATATCGATATGATTATATTTTTCGAGGATTTTTTGTTTTGATAATTCAACCTGAACTTTATCAGTAATATCAAAAGCAATACCAATAGAATCAGAAGGTAATTCTTTAGCAAATTCAATGCACTTTTCATCATTAATATCGGCAACAACTACATTTGCACCTGCTTCGGCTAAAGCAAGGCAATGTTGCTTGCCGATAAGTCCCAAAGCACCGGTAACGATAGCAGTTTTGCCTTTCAGATTAAATAATTCATAAACATTTTCCATGCTGTTTTCTTTTATTTTTTTGGTTTTAAATTAAAATTACCGACTCTTCTGAATACTGGTTCTAATACTTTGCCTCTCAGATATTTGGGTATATTTCCTTCCTGAACGGCTTGTTTCAGAATCGGTAAAACACGTTGATAAACTTCAAGAGTGTAGGTTATGTCTTCGTCCTTGTGAGAGAAGGACATATTATGAAAACCGCACCAAAGTATGCCATTCTTTATCAATTCCTGCTGAACAAGTGTTTTCATTTCGAGCGGATTTCCGGCTGAAGCGTCAAAAGTGATTATTGAACGGAAATTGTAACCACTGGCTTTTGTATATGGCATATCGAGAGCCTCAGCAATTTTGTTATAACCATCCTTCAATTTTTTACCTTGGCTGTCCAGATATCCGGGAACATTTTTTTCTATTATTTCTGTTATGGTCGCTTTAGTGGCAGCGAGTGAAAGTGCCTCCCCACCAAAAGTCGTAAAGAAAAATACATCATGTTCGAGCAATTCCATTATATCTTTTCTACCGGTCAGAACAGATATGGGCATACCATTGGCAAGAGCTTTTGAATAAGTTGCAAGATCGGCTTTGATTCCAAAATATTCCTGAGCCCCTCCTTTTGCCATTCTGAAGCCAGTCCACATTTCATCAAATATAAGAATTATTCCTTTTTCGGTGCAAATTTCTCTTAATTTGTGAAGAAAATTATCTTTTGGCTCTTCAAAAACAACAGGTTCGAGTATAATTGCCGCTGTATCATTGTCTATTGCGTTCAGGACGCTATCTATATCGTTGTAATTAAATGTGTATGTTAAATCTTTTACAGACTGAGGTATTCCTTTGTCTCTGTCGGTTACGCCTATGTACCAGTCATGCCAGCCGTGGTAACCACAGCAGAGAATAGTATTTTTACCTGTATAAGCCCGTGCTAACCTGACAGCAGCAGAAGTTACATCGCATCCCGTTTTGCTAAACCTTACTGATTCAGCGTTGGGTATGACAGATTTTATTAATTCAGCAACTTCAACTTCAAGCGGGTGCATAAGAGAAAAAGTTATACCGTCCTTGAGTTGTTCTATTATTGCGTTATCAACTAAATCATAGCAATATCCAAGTGATAAAGGTCCAACGCCCATTGTATAATCAATGTATTTATTACCATCAACATCCCAGACATGGCAGCCTTTTCCGCGTTTTAGGTAAATTGGGGCTACTCCTTTAGTATGTTGCCCTGGACCTTTGGCTAAAGTTTGGGTTACGCAGGGTATTAAACCTAAAGCTTTCTGATAATATCTTTCAGATTCGGCTATAACCGGATAGTTTTCATTGAAACTGATTGTATTTGCCATTCTTATAATCCTTTATTGTGGTGCATCTACTGTAAATCTATTAATTATATTTACTTCAAATTTTTCGCCGGTGATTCTTTCAGCAATTGATCTTCCATCAAGTTTGTGATAACCAAGAACTTCAGGGGGAGTGCCGCAAACGGGATATTCATCCAAGCCAAATCTTTCAAAATTAAAATTACTCTCATGCTTTGTCTTAGTTAAATTATACAACAGAACATCACCAAGACCACCGAAATTAGAATGATCTTCAAGGAGGAATATCTTCGAATGATTCATCGTTACTGATTTGAGCCAATCATTATCAATTCTGTTTAGCCATGGCATATTAACAACTTCTAAAGAGAATCCTTTTGTTTCAAGAAGTTCAGAGGCAAGCAGTGCCTCGTGCAACATAACCGGACCATAAGCAAATATTATTGCATCTGAGCCTTCTCTCAAAACAGTCCCTTTCCCGAATTCCAGTTTATAATCTTCAGGCAATGCTATTATTCTGGGGGATGGACCAATAATCAATCGGACGGCACAATTAACATCTGCCGTATTAACACAGTAATCAACAACCTGCTTAGTTTCAATGGAATTGCAAGGTTCAATTATTAACATGTTTGGTATTGCTCCCAGTAAAGATATATCCCTGACGCTCTGGTGAGACTTACCCGGACCGGCTGGAAGAATTCCGGCAAAGTGGCAGGCATAAATAATCTTAGTCTTTTCGCAAGCATTGTTATAAATTTGTTCATTAGCCCTTGAGGTCAAAAAACTTGAAAAAGAGCTGACAACCGGCAAGAGACCCATTCGGGCAAGCCCACCGGCAAGCGACACCATGTCCTGTTCGGCGATTCCGTTTTCAATAAATCTATCGGGATATTTATATTCAAACTGTCTTAAACCGCAATCAGCCGAAAGATCACCGTCAATTACTATTAAATCCTTCCTTGTTTCAGCTAATTCGCAAAGTGCTTCGCCAAAAGCATTTTTGACAAATTCCTGAGAAACATTACTTGACACTTTGATATCTTCGGGCAATTCTTTGAAGATTATCTCTTTAAGACCTAACTCATTCGCTAAAATATTTATTTTATTTCTTAGCTCTTCTTCGGCGATTGAATAATGCTCATCTGAAGGAGCTCCCGAGTGCCAACGATAGAGTATCCTTCCTGTCTCATCCCGATCATAATGTTCAAATATGGAAACCCCTTTACCTTTAATTGTATCAGCTATTATGAATTTTGGCTTATCATTAACTTCTTTGATCATTTCGAAAGTGCGTTCCAAATCTTTAAAATTATGACCGTTACAGTAAGTAACAAACCAACCGAATGAGGAGACCTTGTTAGTCAAATCATCAATATTATTTACGTCGTTGACAAGCATATCAGTCTGGAATTTATTCCTGTCAATTATAACAATCAAGTTTGAGACTTTCTGATGAGCTGTTGCCTGTAGTGACTCATAAATCTGACCTTCCTGAAATTCCCCATCACCTGTTAGAACAAAAACCCTGCCTTTTTGGCCTAAGTATTTTTTGGCAACAGCCATCCCCCTACCTTTTGAAATTCCCATGCCAAGAGAACCTGTATTAGCCTCAATTCCGGGGATGCTAACGTCGGGATGACCGTCCAGCCCTCCAAATCTTCTTAATTTTAAGATATCTTCTTCGCTCAAAATTCCCACTGAATAAAAGAATGAGTAAAGCCCGGGAACATCATGCCCTTTCGAAGAGAAATAAATATCTCTGTCTGGCGAGTTAATGCCTGCTTCCAGAACATTTAATTCTGAAAGATATAGATATGTAACTATATCCATAGCACTGAAGCTTGTTCCTAAATGACCTGAGCCTGCTTTTTTGACTGATACAAGAGTATTATACCTGCACATATCAGCATATAGCTTTAGTGTGGCATACTTTTCATTCCCTTTTTGTCTAACCCTATCGAATTCAGTTTTTTCAATTAATTTTAATCTCATATTAATCCTCATTCATCTATAATTTTTGTTTGACTTAAGTTTATTGTTTTTAGCTGATCTATATTTTTTCTGTACCAATTAACACCGCAATATTTTTCATTAATTTTCTTTATATCTGGTCTTCTTTCTAATAAATCAAGGATATCGAAGAGGGAAAAAACACCTTTATTGTCATACAATTCATCATATACTGCCTTTATAAATTCATAATCTTCGAAGTAATCAATTGTAAACCGGTGACTCATAGATAAATCAAGACCGCCGTCCATAACTACGTTACCGATTCTAAATCTTTGCGGGTTATCCCAAATAAATGGAGTTGTATGCTCTCTTTCAAAATCTTTTTTTGCTTCCTGGTGTGCTACCTCAAGGATATGGAAAGGTATAACTTCAACATCGTTTCCATCAGGAAAGCTTGCTGGATGAAGATTACTTACAAAATCAAATTTATCCTGATTTTCGATATAGAAATTCAAAACTTTATCAATTACTGCCGGGTCAATAAGTGGACAGTCCGAAGGAATTTTAACAACAGCTTCGGCTTCCAATTCCAAAGCTGCCTTATAATGTCTGTCAAGCAGATCTGTTGGATGACCCCGAAAAACGTTAATATTGTTGTCCTTGCAAATCTCAAAAATTGGATCATCAATCCTTTCGGTTGTGGTAGCAACCACTAAAACAAAAGGGGTTTTAGCTTCGAGTATTCTTTCCAGCTGAAGCAAAAGAATTGATTTTCCTTTAATTTGTTTCAGGATTTTACCCGGTAATCTCGTAGAGCCTGAACGAGCCTGAACAATGATTACAATTTTGGGAATTGTTGAAATTGCTTCTCCGTTCATCAAATTGAAAAATTATTTCTGAATTTTGTTTTAATGTTTAACGCTCTTGATCTTACAGTTGAGAAGGATCTGATGGTTCTGAATTGTTTTTGTTTTTTGAATGAAGCATCATTAATGTGGATTCTTGCCAATTCAGCAATATTTTTAGCTGATGTTCCGTTATTTTGGATTGGAGACATTTTCTTCAATTGCTCTAACGGAAAATCAGAATACACTTCTTTACCCAAAGCTATTCCTGTATAAACCACAGTTGAGTACTTTGTAATCAGTACATCACAGTTTGCTATCATTTCATGGATATTACCGCTTGTGTAAACAATTGAGCCGGGAGCATATTTGTTGATTTCCTGAACTGCTCTTGATACTATTTCATTAGGATGTAATTTGAAAATCAATTGCCGTCCATTGGCTATTTCAACTGCCTTTTGTATGAATTTTTTTCTATTTTCGTATCTTAAGGTTTCTCGGGTGTCTGACGTTGCCACAAGAACAAAATTCTTATGTGGAAAATCATTATTTCTGTATTGCTCGCAATTATCAAAATTTGGAATACCTGTAACTTTGATTTTATGTGGAGCAACTCCATTTTCAATGAATAACTCTTTATATCCTTCAGATGCCACGCAGAGATAATCAAAAGCATCGGACAGACCAAAGACTGACGTATCTCCAGCTACATATAAGGGTAGATTTAACCATTTCACAAGATAAAATCCGATTTTTTTTGGATCTGTCATACCCTCTTGAACAAGTATAATTTTCTTGTTTCTTATGTTTCTCGGGATAATAATATCACTGCAAGTAATTACTAATTCATAATCGTGGGATAATCCGTAATAGTCAATTTGCAAATTGTGTTCCCTTAAAAAATTTAATGTTGTTTGCTGGAACTTGCCTCCAGGTCCGACTAAAGTCCAATCAAGCACTCCAGTTCTGGCAAATACATCAATTATCCCGTCGCCGTAATAAGGAGTGAAATAACAATCGAAATCAGGTAATTCCTGTGCGATTTTATACATCATTGTGGTTTGATTAAGAGAACCACATATAAGCAATATTTTTTTATCGCTCATGTTTCCTGAACCATTTATCTTTTTTGTTCTTTTCATATTTTAGTTCATTTTAAAAATGTAAACTAAAAATTTCATATTAATTTTTAGTTAATACGACTAAATTCAAAAATTGTTTCCTTTTTTTGCCTCTGAGATTGTTTTATCTGGATTAATGAATGAAAAAAGAGGAAATGCCTATGCAAGCATTTCCTCTTAATGAAAAAAAATGGAAATAATTTTTAGTTATCAAAGTAATAGTTAAAACTAATTACATTTTGATCGGCTAACAAAATACTACCAGCAGATTTTTCGGTGTCATAACGATAATCAAAGCCTAAGCCAACTGATTTGAAGCCTTTCCATTCTTTTGTTTTAATTGCATCCAGAGTTTCTTTGATTTGAGACAGACAAAAATCCGGGGAAATGTCTGTTTTTTTTTCATCAGATAAAATAGCACTAAATGCAAAACTTTTCAGTATTTTCTTGTGATATTTTCTGAAAACTGACTTTCTCGAAATGAATTCAACTCCCTGAATTTTTCCGTTTATGAAAGCTACAATACCTTTTTGTTCAGGTAATAGCTTGAAGTTACTTAAAAGATCTTCGCATATTTTATCATAATTTTTTTGAACATCATATAGCGAAGAAGTTTTGGACATAACTTTAGCCTTAAGACTAATCTCTTCAATTTTCTCCCATATCTCGCCTTGATCAGCACGAAACCCCATATTTCGTTTTAATGAATCGTTTGCAGCAAACATAGTTCTCTTTTTCAACTCAGCCGGAATAATAAAATCAGATGTTTGGAATTTTTTTGAGACATAATTCCACCTACCCCTTTCAACACAAGTTACCGGGATCACAACATTTGATTTTTTATTAATGAGCATCGATGTATTTACCGTTCTGTTTTGTTTTGCTCCAAGCAACTCATCACCATGTAAAATAAAAACATAATAATCCGAATGGTTAATCAAATTTAAATCAGGAACCGAACCCGTTGAACTGACCTCCTGGATTTCGACATATCCTTTTTTTACACCGTTATCAAGAGAGATAAATGGCAGCGTTTTTCCATTTACTTGAAATATCGGAACAATAGATAAATTTTCGGTGGTCTGAACCTCTCCGAATTTTAAACTGCTCAGGAATTTGATTGTGGTGTCATTCATTTTTTTTTCTCCTTTTATGTTGTTCGTAGTTACAAAATTATTATATTTGTGCGTCAATAATTGTCGTATCATGATTTCTTTTTAAACAAATTTTTATGGCAGATCAATGTCAAAGAATAGTATTTTTTCTCAAGAAATTCTATACTGGTAGAAAATATTCTTCAAAAGACCTTTATGAAATGATACCAGAAGAATTTGGGAATGTATCTCTAAGAACAATTCAACGGGATTTATTGGTGCTTCAAGATATGGAACCGGGATTAGTGAGCGAACGCAAGGGAAGAGAAATTTATTACTATCTTACAAAAGATTATCGCTCCCACACTATGCCTTTCAATATCTCCGCAAGTCAGCTACTATCATTCTACATTCTGAAGGCTCATTTGAAAACTTTCGAAGGTACTATGATCGAAGAAGAGTTAATTAGTTTAAAAACTCAACTTGAAAGAATAGCCCCATCGGACATTTTTTCGCTCGAAAGTCTATTCTGGGACAAAAATATCGGTAACTATAATTATTTTCATCACGATGCAATCTTAAGACGTGTTATTGATGCAATTGCCAAAAAAAAATGGGTTGAAGTTAGTTATAATACATCAAACAAAGGAGTTATAAACAAATTTGTTTGCTCATTAGTTAAATTGTTCGCTTATGCCGGAAGCATTTATACTATTGCTTATGTGCCTCATCATGATTCTCATATTGCATTGGCTTTACAAATGATAGAAGATATCACAGAAAGCAAAGCTGATCTTGGGAAAACTCCCGATTTTGATTTTAATGCCTGGTCAATCAATCGTTTTGGTGTTTTCTTTGGAAGACCCGAAAACGTTCTGATCAGAATTAAATCCGAATATGCTCATTATTTTATTAATAGGTTTTGGCACCAATCCCAGCAATTTTCTTATGAGAATAATGGAGATTTATTATTAAAACTCAAGGTTCCTCTTGCAAAAGATTTTATTTCCTGGATTCTCAGCTGGGGAGACGTTATGACTGTTATTAAACCTATTGAATTAATAAAAGAAATTGATGCTTAAA
>CALHRB010000312.1 GCA_938038165.1 Candidatus Kapaibacterium sp.
CACAGCAATGATAGAAGCATTAGCCTGCGGACTTCCTGTGATTTCAGGTAACATCATTCATTTTCCAGGCACGGAAGACGAATTAAATCAAATAGGTTTGAATATGCGAACCAAAGAAGAATTGAAAGACAACATTATTTATTTAAAAAATAACTTAGAAAAATATATTAATTGCCGTATAATTGCTCAAAAATACTATGACATAAACAATACGAGACTGATTCTACTCAATAAATATCGTGAATTAGCCAAAAAATATTTTGATATAGAAACATGGAAACTCAATACAAGAAAGTAATCGTCTTAATCTTATCTTACAACGGCAAACATCTGTTAGAGGAATCCATTTCTTCGTACCTCACAAATGATTATCCAAATTTTGAGGTAGTAGTAATTGATAATGGTTCAACCGATGGAACAATGGAATGGGTGAAGATGAACTATCCTGATGTTTATGTGCATCGAACTGAAAAAAATCTCAGATATTCTGGAGGGTTAAATTTCGGTATGCAGTATGCCTTTGATGAAAAAAAAGCTGATTTTGCTCTGATTACCAATAATGATGTCAAAGCAGATAAGGGTTTAATCAGCGCCTTGGTTGAAACTGCTTTGTCTGACGATAAAATAGCTTTTTCTATTGGAAAAGTTTATTATTACGATGAACCCAATGTATTACAAACAGTTGGTAAAAAATATCATCCTGTCTTATGGAATGGCGGTCATATTGGTAACAGAGAGACGGATATGGGTCAATATGACCGCATAGAAGAACGATATTGGTGTGATGATATCTATTGGCTGGTTAGTCGTGAAATATGGGAAAAAACCGGAGGCTATGATACAGAATTTGCTTTTCAGGGAGAAGATTTCGATTGGCAGGTAAGGGCTAAACAGTTGGGATATAAAATTATGTACACGCCTGAAGCTAAATTATGGCACAAGGAAAGCATGACAATTGGAAAAACAAGCCCGTTTAAAGCATATTATGATGCCCGTAATCCTTTAGTCGTTCACATGAAATACCGGGACAAGAGAGAATATTTGAAGTTTATTGGTATTCGTCTCCGCGCAACACTTAAAAGTATGCCCAAAATGCTACTGAAGGGAAGGTGGAAAACTATTTTCAAAACATGGCAGGGACATTTTTCTGCTTTTGCCTGGGGTATAAAAAATAAACGTCTTCCCTGAATTCTACTATTATGAAATTTATTAAAGGTTTACTATATAAAATTATTTTGCTTTTTATTTATTCGGGGAACCGACAAAAAAAATATTTCACTGGTAAAGAAAAGTCTTATTTAACAAAATTCCTGGAACTCTTCAGATGGATGCTCCGGGACAATCAGTTCAATTTCCATTATTACGCATATGGTCTAAATTTAAGTGGAACTTATCAGAACAAACATATTGGAAGAAGAGAATTTCTCTCTTTACAGAGAAAAATAGAAATTCAAATCTCTAAAAAGTATATGTTTGGTGGTCTTTCATACGAAGTTTTGACAAAAGATAAATTTATTAATTACACGTTTTTAAAGTCACTTCATATCCCAGTAGTTGAGATTAAAAGAATTATAAAAGAGCATGTAATTGATCTGGAGGGTAATATTTATCCAATGGAGTCACTTTTTGAAGTTTCAACTCCTTTTGTACTTAAGAATACCATCCTTGAATATGGTGAAGGTTTTATGCTATGTTATCCTGATAAGGGTAAAAATTTAATCGTTAATGGTAAAGTATTGCTTTTCAGTGAATTAAAATCAAAAATAAATAGTGGTATCTGGATTATGCAGGAAGTAGTTGAATCACACCCGGCAATCCGTAAAATCAATAATTCAGCCCTGAATACCACGCGCATTGTTACTATTTTAAATGGTAATAAACCTCAATATCTGACTGGATTTCAATCTTTTGCTACCGATAATCAAATAAATGACAGTTGGGGAAAAGGTGCTGTTTATGTGGGCTTAGATATTAATAATGAATGTCTTAAAGAATTTGGTTATTATCATCCTTCCATCCCTGAGAAGACTATTACTTCTTTGCACCCGGACAGCCAAATAATCTTCAAAGATTATAACCTGCCTTATATAAAAGAGGCACTTGAGATTTGTCTTAAAGCTCACCAATTTATGTTTCATCAATTTGTCATTGGTTGGGATGTGGCCATCACTGATAACGGGCCGATGATTCTCGAAGCTAATGAAAAACCCGGAATGAATGCTGTTCAGGTTATTGATGGGGGGTTGAGAGAGATTATACTTTCTTGTTTTGAAAATACCATAAAATATTATACGTAAAAAATAAAAGGTAAAAATGAATATTTCAGTTTTTGGATTAGGATATGTTGGTTGTGTAAGTATGGGTTGTTTAGCAAATAACGGACATACTATAATTGGAGTTGACATAAATCAGCATAAAGTAGCTTTAATCAATTCCGGTAAGCCAACTATTATTGAAAAAGATATCGATAGGTTGATTGCCGAAAATCATGCATTAGGAAGAATTTCAGCAACAATGAATTTTAAAGATGCCATAAGAAATACTGAAATATCTTTTATTTGTGTTGGAACACCATCCTTGCCTACAGGTCAGCTTAATCTTGAATATGTATTTAATGCTGCACGTGAAATAGGTGAAGGCTTAAAAGAAAAAAATGAATTTCATGTGATAATTATTCGTAGTACAGTATTCCCCGGAACTAACGAGAAAGTAGGTAAGTTAATAGAAGATTATTCTGGCAAAAAGCGAAATATTGGTTTTGCAGTGATTTCAAATCCTGAATTTATGCGTGAAGGTTCTGCTGTACAAGACTATTATAATCCTGCCCTTACTGTAATTGGTAGTGATAATGAAAATGCAATCAAATTATTGGAAGCAATTTATAAAAATATAAATGCTCCAATTGTTCATACAACCATCAGAGCAGCTGAAATAATAAAATACATAAATAATACTTTTCATGCACTTAAAATTTCTTTTGCTAATGAAATAGGTAATATTTGTAAAGCATTAGATATTGATTCATTTGAGGTAATGCGCTTATTTAAAATGGATAACCGCTTAAACATCTCAACAGCTTACCTGAATCCTGGTATGGCTTATGGAGGTTCTTGTTTGCCTAAAGATTTAAAGGGACTTTCTACCATAGCACATGATAACTATATTAAAGTTCCTGTTATCGAGGCAGTTGAAATTTCCAACTCTTTACAAAAATCAAAAGTTATTGAAATGGTTGAGCGTAAAGGCAAAAAAAATATTGGAATCTATGGACTTGCGTTTAAAAAAGGAACTGATGATCTTAGATATAGTCCATCTGTTAGTCTGGTCGAAACTTTACTAGGTAAAGGTTATAATATTTTGGTTTATGATAGTTTTGTTCATTTAGCAAAACTTATCGGAGCCAACAAAAGTTTTATCGAACAACATTTACCACATATCTCAGAGCTACTAAAAAACAAATTTGAAGAAGTTCTCGAAAAATCAGAGATTTGTATAATTGCTCATCAACCTGATGATGATGATTACGGGAAACTATCAAAATATAAAGGTGATATTATAGACCTCGTTAGATTAGACAAAAGAAAATTAAATGGGTTGAATATTGAGGGTCTTAGCTGGTAATAAAATGAAAAAGAAAAGTATTCTGATTTTTGCTGGCGGTTCTGTTTTACCAGTAAGCGGGATGCACCAGGTGCGTATATTAAACCAAATTAAAAGTCTGGCAAAAGACCACTATGTTGATTTTTGCTTTTTATATACCAAAAAATCTCAGATAAAAGCGAATAAATTGGGTTTAAGTGAATATTGTCGTATGGTCATCCCAATAAAAACCATTACACAAACCCTGATTTATAAAATACTTAGTCGGTTTTTTTTAAAAACCGTTTTTCAATGGCTTGCATTCCCACATGATTATTTTACTCTTTCTAATTTATTTACTTCAAAAATAATTGCACGAAAAATCAATAGTAAAAAATATGATTTGATTATCTCGCATTACTGGCAAGCTTCCGGTTTTTTGAAATACGTTAATGGGTTTAGCTTAAAAGTGATTGATACGCATTATATGGTCGAAGAAAATATAAGTCTTTATAATAGCGGTCATTACAATCATATAAATGACAGACGACTTGGTCAATTGTTACAACGGGAATTACAACTTCAAAAAAAATATTTTGAAATCTCAGATTTACTTGTTGTCAACTCAGAAGCTCAAATTTCTATAATAAGGCAGGAGGGTTACAGTACGCCCGCTATATGTATTCCGAATGGTCAGCAGTTAGATGACTTCCTGAGCTTAAAGATACCTGATAAACATCACGAGTTAAATTTGCTTTTTTATGGTTCATTGCATAATCAATTTAACCAGAAAGCATTAATTCGGTTACTTGATAAAATATATCCTTGTATTATTCAAACTAATCCAAACATAAAATTAATAATTTTAGGAGCAGGTCCGCCAGAGTGGTTATTCAGGCAAACAATGAATAATCCAAATATTATAATTACAGGCTTTATGCCTGATGTAAGGGAAATATTAAAAAAATGTTTTGCGTGTATTTTGCCGCTTGAATCAGCCTCCGGATTTCGGGGAAGAACTGTGGAACTGCTGGCTTCCGGAATTCCTGTTATAGGAACAGCAAATGCTTTAAAGAGTGTAAATATTTCTCATGGAATTAATGGTATCGTAGCAGAATCTGATGAAGAACTGTGTAGTTGGGTGCTCAAAATAGCTTCCGACAATACACTCAGGATTCGTATCGCAGAGGAAGGACGCAATCATGCTATACAAAATTACACACTTGAAGCCACACATAATAAATTAAATCTTTATCTCACAAACTTGTCTCCGAAAAATGAATGACAAAAGCATAAGAGTTTTGCTTACAGGTGACTTTGCTCCTTTAATTGATCCTAAAGAAGTAAGTGACCGGCATTTTAATGATATTCAACAAATAATCAGTAATTGCGATCTTCATATAACAAATTTAGAGTGTCCGCTTACTAAAAGTGAAACTAAAATTCAAAAAACAGGACCACATATTAAAGCCTCCAAAGACAATGTAAAACTGCTTAAACTTGCAAATGTTGACATTGCATGCCTTGCTAATAATCATATTTTTGATTTTGGTGAGCAGGGAATCAGAGAAACAATTAATGTATGTAAAGAAACAGGTATTGATTGTATAGGTATAGTTAACAGGGAAGATGGGCAAAAACAATGGATTATCAAAGAAATCGAAGGCAGACGCATTGGTTTTATTAATTACTGTGAGCATGAGTTCAGTGTTAGAGATAATGGGTTATTAGGTGCATGTGGTTACGATCCCATTAATGCATTTTATGATATTCAGTTTCTAAAAACTAAGGTTGACTATCTCATAGTTATATATCATGGAGGTAATGAATATTATCCACTGCCCAATCCTCAACTGAAAAGAGATTTTCATTACATTGCTGATTTAGGGGCTGATGCAGTCATCGGGCATCATACTCACGTGATTAGTGGCTTTGAAATATATAAAGCTAAACCCCTTGTTTACAGTTTGGGTAATTTTTTCTTTCCATACCCTAATGAACCTGAAGAATGGCACATGGGCTTAATTTGCGAATTAATTATACATGATAATATCAATATAAAACTTCACCCTGTTATCCAATGCAAAAATAATTTAGATGTTATGCTTGTGAATGAAAGCATGAATAACCTGATAACACAGAAAATAGAAAACTTATCAAAAATCCTAAACAACAATGAAGAGCTGGAAAAAGCCTGGCAGGAGTATGCGTCTGATATGAAAATGGGATATTTAAAAAATATACTCGGCATGGGTAAAGTAGAAAGATTATTGTTAAAGCTGAGGTATCCTGAGAATCGGTTATTTAATAAAATTAAAATTATATCATTATACAACTTACTACGTTGTCGGGCACACTTTGAACTTTTGATGTCATCATTAAAACTGAAACTGTAATGGCTTTTAATTCTATTCTTGTAGGAATTCACAGGGCAATCCATGATAAAGTGGATCCTGAATTGGAAGTATATAGAAAAATATTGAAATACAATGATGTGCCATATATTGAATTAGACTCAAGTGAACTTGATTTCTGGGAAAAGATTCAAACGATTACCCATTTTATTTATAAATGGTCACATGCCCACGGTGACCATCAAATAGCGAATGCGATTATTCCTGTGATTCAGTATCATTACGGTAAAAAGTGTTTTCCAACATGGGAGACATCCTGGCATTATGATGATAAAATTAAACAAACATATTTACTGCAAGCCTATGGATTGCCAATTTGTGAGGGTTATGTTTTTTATCACAAATCGAAAGCATTGGAATTCG
>CALHRB010000313.1 GCA_938038165.1 Candidatus Kapaibacterium sp.
ATTTCAATGAAGAACTTTTTTATCTGAATACTTTAAATTTGTATTTTTTTGACATAAAGATTATTTTAATTTGATTAATTGATAAATAAACTTTTTTTCTTTAGAATAATTAATAATTTTATAAAGAGGTTTCAATGAAAATTAGATACTTAATCTTGGTATCAATGGTTTTTCTTCTTTTCAACAATCTTTATTCAAGCAATCTTTTCAAAGTTGGTGGAACAGGTGAAGATTACGGTAGAGACTTAGTGATTGATCTTGAAGGGAACACAATTACAACAGGTTTTTTTAACGGGACCATCAATTTCAATCCAAATGGTGAGACAAAAAATTTAAACTCCAAAGGAAAAACAGATATTTATCTTGTTAAATATAACAACGATGGTCAGGTTATATGGGGATTTTCAATCGGAGGAATAGGAGATGATGTACCGAATAGAGTTTTTGCCGATTTTATGGGTAATTATTATATAGTTGGATATTTCAGCAATTCAGTAGATTTTGATCCATCTATAAGCGTTACAAGTAAAACAAGCAAAGGTGGCAAAGATGTTTTCCTTGCCAAATATAATTATGACGGAGATTTTCAATGGGTGATTACTTTTGGCGGTCCTAACGACGACGAAGCCACGGATGTTTTTGTAGATATATTATCAAATGTATATATAACAGGTTATTTTTCCGGCAAGATTGATATAGACAGCTCCGATGGCGAGGATTCCGATGACACTTTCATAAGCGTTAATCAAAATTCTGATGTATTCGTTGCTTCATATAATGAACTTGGAGATTATAATTTAGGCTTTATTCTTGGAGGAACCGGAAATGATATCGGAACAGGAATCAGGGTTACCTTAAACGGAGATATTCTTGTTTCAGGAAATTTTGAAAACACAGTGGATTTCGACCTAACTGGCAACACATATAACCTAACCTCAGCCGGTGCATCAGATTTTTTCATAGCCTCTTATGATTTTCTGAATGAACTAAATTTTGCATTTAGGTTTGGTGGATCAGGAGCTGATTTTCTGTCATACGGCGGAGTGGAACTTGATGCCGATGAAAATATAATACTTGCGGGTGGCTTTACTGGCACTGTCAATTTTAATCCAAACGGGCTGGCACAATTAACCGGGAAGGGGATGAACGATGGATTTCTTGCCAAATACTCTCCTTCTTGTTCTTATTTTTGGGCTTTTAATATTGGTAGTGGCGGGAATGAACAGGTGACAAGAATATCTGTGGGATCCAAAAATAATATTGCTATTTCAGGTTATTTTAGTGGCAAAGTTGACTTCGATCCTTCACAGAATGGAATTTTTGAACTGACGCCAAAATCTAACGAAAATTCAAGCGATGGATTTGTTGCTTATTATTCCTCGGATGCAAAGTTCATTTGGGCAAATGGTCACGGAACTTCAGGATCAATGAAGTATTTGAACAATACAACGGGGGTTTTTATCAGTAATATGGACGAAGTTCAAACAACAGGAAGATTTTATGGGGATGCTGATTTCTATACAATAAGTGAAACAAAAAAATTAAATTCTGCCGGTAGCTCGGATATATTTTTTACAAAATATAGTTCGAGTGGTAATTTCAAGGGCAGTGAGCCCCAACCTTTTATCAAGGTTCTTAGCCCAAACGGAGGAGAGCGATGGAAAGTTGGCGATAATCATAGTATTCAATGGACATCAAGCAATATTGCAAAAATTAAAATTGAATATTCGATAAATGGAGGAACAAATTGGATATTAATCAATGAAAATATAAATGCATCTCTTGAAAGTTATGATTGGATAGTGCCTGATGCTCCTTCGAACAATTGTCTCATAAAAATTAGTCATCAGACTTATTCAGCACAATTTGATGAAAGCGATAGTCCTTTTGAAATTTATAAAATGCAAGCCCCAAATATAAGATTAGTCCAACCAAATGGCGGCGAGCGATGGAAAGTTGGCGATTCTCATAAGATCCAATGGAATGCAACAAATTTAGATAAAATAAAAATTGAATATTCCACCAATAGTGGGATTGACTGGATTTTAATTAATGAGAATGTTAATTCTGATGATTCAGGAATTGAATGGACTGTGCCAGCAACTCCTTCCATCTATTGCTTAGTAAAAGTCAGTCATCAGTCAAATCCTGAGGTTTTTGACGAAAGTGATAATTTGTTTGAAATTTATCAAACATTAACTCCACAACTGACAATTATTCAGCCAAATGGCGGCGAAACAATAAAAGCCGGCAGTTCCTATCAAATCCGATGGTCTTTTACAGGCGATAATCAAAAAATAAAAATATACTTTACTTCTGATAATGGCGAAAACTGGTCTGAAATCAGCAATGAGATTGATGCAACTATTCAAAGTTTCGTTTGGTCTGTTCCTGTTATTAAAGAAAATAATTGTAGAATCAGAATCAAAGACACTCAAACAGGTGGTAAAATTATTGATGTTCAAAGTCAGAGTAATTTCAAAATTGATATTTCTATTTCCGTCTCAGATTTTTCCGAAAAAGATAAAATTGAGGTTTCCTACAACGAAAACTCAAATTCTGTCCTGATAGAAAATAAATCCATTCACACTCAATTAAAATCAATAAATTTATATGACATAAACGGGAATTTGATTATCTCCGATTCCAATCTTTCGGATGCAAATTCTCATATTATTCATTTGAGAGGAATAGCGTCGGGTGTTTATTTCCTGCGTTTGAAATCTTCGGTTGAAGTTTTTCAAAAACCTATTTTTTTAATCAAATAAGAAATTAAATCTATACCCCCTCCCAAATATTTTTTTACAGGGAGGGGAATTTTTTTTCTAAAATATCATTTGACATACAATTTGTCAGATTTTATTGTTTCGGTTCAACCAAAGTGAGATTAGAGCTAAAATCTGATAAATTTCTTTCCTGTCCAAAGGTAATTAATATTCCCAAAGTTACTTCTTTTAAACATTAATTCTGCCCTCCCGGATGTTTCTTTATAATAAGTGTTGTTGATAATTTTCAAATTGTACTCATCATTTTCAATAAAAATGCTATCAATTTCAATCCTGTCTGAAAATTGATGCCTTAAGATACCTCCATAAAGAATAATTATAAAAGTTGAGTCATTATTTTTTTTCAAAATAAGGGAATACCCTTTGTTAGATTCAATCCTCAGGGGGGATTTAATATTTAATCTGTCGTTTTCAATCACAAAATGGACTGCTTGTTCTACTCCAAGCCTCATTGCACTTATGCCTTCTATTTTGTCGGGGATACCCCATAAGGTTAAAGTGTCAGCTCCATCTATTTCAATGTTATTTAATGAGCTTAAAACATTCGTAACTTC
>CALHRB010000314.1 GCA_938038165.1 Candidatus Kapaibacterium sp.
CAATAATCAGATTTCCCAGTAAGGCTGAAACTGTATCTATTAATTTTTTTTCCTCATCCAGAAATAAAATATATTCATCATTATTTATTTTTGAATTGTAAAAAACTTCGATTTGACCCAGTGATTGACTATCAAAAAGTATCTCGGATTTGTACGACATATCCGTGTTTTCAAATTTAATATCAGGGAAGGATTTATCATTTAATCTGATTTTAACAAAGCAATTTTCGGGAAATTGCATTGCTGAGGGCAAAGCTTGCAAAATCAGGGCAATTTTTTTTTCAATACTGACATCACTACTGACAATTTCCCTGCATTTATAAAGACATTCGAGCTCTTTTGCCTTTTTCTCAAGTATTTTATATTTAGTTTCGTTATCCATTCAAAACAAAAGAAATAATAATTAATAATTATTATTGACGTAAAAAACAATTTAATAATTAAAACCGAAAATAATCAATTTTCTTCTTGCGACAATTCTTCATCAATTAATGGTTTTTCCAATAGATGAGAAGGCAGGAAAAATTTATTTGCTATCAAAGTAGGAATGACAGCGCTTGCTATAACAACAGCCACAATAATTGAATATTGATCATTGGTGATTATTCCGTTTGTCAAACCGAATAGTGCCGAAATCGTTCCGAATGTTAAACCAGTGGACATAAGAAGGGTGTAGTACCATTTCTCGTTTGTGTTCTCCCGAAATTTTCTAATCACAGGATAAAGTCCGAATATTTTTGAAATAACTTTAGCAATAAAAAGGACTAAGAAGATTATTGGATAACTTATAATCGCCGGAATTGACATTAAAAACCCTGCCCTTAAAAAATAAAAAGGAGTCAAGAAGCCAATAGTAAGTGTTCTTAATCTCCTGATGAATAGATGATCTTTGTTAATTATACCCGCTAAAACCATTCCTAAAATATACGCCGGAAGAACAGCTTCACTGCCTGACCAAACTGCCAAAGCACCCGTTGCAAACATAATAAACAATATCCATTTTGTCCTTATAGCGGCTGTTTTATATGCAAAATGCTTGGTTAAAAATTCAGTTATTGGATTTAGTATAAATATCAAAAGCACAACAACTACTATAAAAATTACTGTTTTGAATGTAAATGGAGAAAAAATTAAACCAAGAGCAATCACAGTCCCCAGGTCATTAATAAAACAAGCACCAAGAACTCCTTTTCCAAAAAGTGTTTTGTTGAAACCATATTCAAGCATTACTGAATAGACAACAGCCATTGAGGTTGTGGATAGAGCAACACCAACCAAAAGACTCGCTCTTAAATCCCATTGAAGAAAATAATATGATATGAGCGAAGCACCAATAAATGGAGCAAGAAAGCCAATTATGCCAACAACAGACACCTCATTAAAACGCTTCTTTAGTGCCTCAGGTTCCAATTCTGCTCCAGCCAGAAATGTTAGCAATATTGCTCCCGAAGAAGCAACAAATCTCAACCACTCAGAATTTGCGTGAATATTCTCAACAAAATTTAATTCAATCGCTATATATCCAAAAATAGCCCCAATAATTATTTCAATTAAAGCTATCGAAATTTTTAATTTATTAGCTACTATGGTGGATATTATAGCAAGGAAAAGCCAGATAGATGCAATCAAAAATATCTCGAACATAAAAATACTCCTGTCATTTAATAACAAAATTAACAGGAGTCATCAGCCAATTTGGCGGTTTTCGGGAGACACCATTCCCATCACCACAAAATTATATTTTATCTTTAACTATTTGAAATGCAATTTTCAATTTGTAAATCATTTGTTACAAAATCTCGCCGAAAAGGGTAGCAGAGGTTGAACTTTTAACTACTACTTTTATCAAATCTCCTGTATTTATAATATGTCCGTTCTTTTCAAAAATCAACACCTTGTTTGTATCTGTTCTACCCTGCCATTTTTCAGAATTTTTCTTACTGGGTCCTTCAACCAAAATTTCGTGCTGTTTTCCGATTTCAAGCCGGTTCAATTCCCTCGAAATGTTATTTTGCAAATCAATTATTTCCTGCAATCGCCTTGTCTTCACCTCATCTGGAACATCATCTTCCATCGAATAAGCCTTTGTGTTATCTCTTGCCGAGTACTTGAACATATAAGCTCCATCATATTGAACCTCTTTCATCAGATCAAGTGTTTGCTTGTGCTCTTCCTCTGTTTCAGTTGGAAAGCCCGAAATAATATCAGTAGAAAGAGAACATTCCGGCATCAATTCCCTGATTTTTCTAATCCTTCCAAGATAATGCTCAACTGAATAATTTCTGTTCATCAATTTCAAAATTCTGTCCGACCCCGATTGAACAGGCAAATGTATATATTTACAAATGTTCTTGTATTCTGCCATCGTCTCGATCAACTTATCGCTCATATCATAAGGGTGCGAAGTTGTGTATCTTATTCTCATATTTGGAACTGCTTTCGCAGATTCTCTGAGCAAATCTGGAAAATCAAAACCTCCATCAGTATCTTTATAACTATTGACATTTTGACCAAGCAGAGTTACCTCGCGGAAACCATTGTTATATAGCTTTTCAAGTTCGTTCACAATAGATCTCAATGGGCGGGAACGCTCCCTACCGCGAGTGAAAGGCACAACGCAATAGGTGCAGAACTTGTCACAACCACGCATTATGGAAACCCAAGCAAAAATTCCCTCGGTTCTTAATGGTTCGATATCATCATAGGTTTCCACGCGGCTTAACTTTACTGCAATTCCTTTCTCGCCTGTAAAAGCATTTTCTATGAGTGAAGGGACTTTTCTATACTCGTCAGGTCCAACAACAAGGTCAACAATTTTTTTCTCTTCGATTAACTTGTTTCTCATCCTTTCAGCCATACAACCAAGAATACCCACCACTAATTCCTTGTTTTTCTTCTTATATTGTTTCAGATGAATCAATCTTTCGTGTATTTTTCTTTCGGCGTTATCTCTAACTGAGCAGGTATTCAGCAAAATTACATCAGCATCATCTGGCTTTTCGGTAAGATTTAAACCAGACTTTTTGATAATTGAAGAAACTATTTCGGTATCGCTCAGATTCATCTGGCAACCATAAGTTTCAATATAAACTTTATGTGTATCGTTCATGCTTGTCTTGAATAATTTAAATACTTGTAAATTAGAACTTTAACAAATTTTTATAAAACTATTTAGATTTTTTTTTATTTTAGTTTATTGATTTTAAAAAAAATACTAACAAATGAATATAATAGCAAAAATCATCGCCTATTTACTAATTGTTACCGGGGGGCTGTTTTCAAGTCTCTTTATTCTCGGCTTTTTCACAGACAATCAAATACTATATATTCTTATAGGTTTGATTGTGTTAGGAATTTTGCCTTTTGGTGTTGGTTTGTTCATACTAAAAAAGTTCAAAACAAGCACTCAAAAAGAGCTTGAAAAAAAGCTCGAAGCCGATCTTATGAGATTAGCTTCAAAATATAAAGGCAGGCTCAAAGCAACAGATGTTACTGTCAATATGTCTCTTGGTCTTGAGGAGTCCAAAGCCCTGCTTGA
>CALHRB010000315.1 GCA_938038165.1 Candidatus Kapaibacterium sp.
ATAGGTATTAGCACCGAGGTGTTTCATCCAGTAACCAATTCCAGGTTGAACAGAAGTAACAGCCTGATAACCACCTTGATACTTGAAAACATTAGCGGCAGGATCTTTACCGGGCCACCAGGTAAGAACATTCTGATTAACTGGATGTTCACCTGGAACAGATACCATATTCCAACCGTTATTAACTGAAACTGTTAGTTGGAAAGTAGAAGGTAGTGTTATGATTGAAGGGTCTTTATAACTTGCTAAGCAATTAGCTGGATCATCATCAATTGTTTGGAAACTTCCACCTAAATATACATACTTATCTGACTGATTAACAATTATAGAATTTATACTTCCAATCGTTTTAGGGCACCAATTAGTTGGAACTCCGGAGTTTAAATCAATTGCAGCTATGTTTCTTCTTAGTAAACCGTTTACGTATGTAAAATCACCACCTGCATATAATGTTGAACCAGCTATATCAATATCATATACTCTTGTAATGCTAATACCACCAATAACATTGGGATTCCAAGGAAGAACATTTCCATCGAAATCAATTGCTGCAAGACAATTTCTCAAAGTTGAACCTACTTGAGAGAACCCTCCTGCTAAATAAACTTTAGAGTCATTTACTTCTAAATCATAGGCGGCTAAACCTTGAGCATTTCCATTATTGGGGGCCCAAGATGTTGGATTACCAAATACATCATCTACTGCAGCTAATCTTGAACGTATAATACCTTTTACAGTTTCAAAACCACCACCCAGATAAATAGTTGAGCCAGAAAAAGCTATTGCATCAACTGTTTCATAACCTGAAAAACCACCTATCTGCGGATCCCAAACGGTTACTTGTTCTGTTAAAAGATCAACACATGCTAGTCTATTTCTTACAGAGTCGCCAATTGTTGAAAAGTTAGCACTAATATAAAGTTTATTATTATGGACTTTTAATAAAGTAAATAATGTATTAAAAGTTGATGTTGGAAGAAAGCTAATCGGTTGTGCAGTATTTTTATCAACTGTAACAAATGCTCTTCTATATAAACCACTCACACTATCTATATCACCACCTATAAATACTTTTTCGCCGTAATGAGCTATTTGTTGAACCGAAGGTAAGCCCAATTCATGACCTAATTTCGGATCCCAATCTGTAACTGTATTTGTTTGCAGATCAATTGCAGCAATAGCTTTTCTTGTAACACCATTTACTGAGGGGAACTCACCACCAGCAAATATTTTATTGTCTTCCAATAGCAGAGTAAACACACCATTACCACTAAACCCCAATCTATTATGATTTGCAATATGGGGATCAAAATTTGAAACCAATCCATCAGTACGATTAATAGCTACTAAATTGTGGCGCCGATTTCCACCAACTAAATTAAATATACCTCCAGCGTAAACAAGAGAGCTTGATACCCTGAGGCTATATACTTCTGGCTTGTACCAATTACTATCATACCAATCGGCTGAAATATTTGGATTCCAAGCTAATACAGTCGGAGTGCCCCCTTTTGTAACAGCAGCAATTCTATTTCTGATTGTTGTTGTTGTTCTGACTCGAGTAAAATTGCCACCTATAAAAACAGTATCACCAGATACAACAACAGAATATACTATACCTGCAATTGAAGATGAACTTGTTGCAAGAACATTTGGATTCCAGGATTGAATTGAATTTGAAAGATAAGTATTAACCCGCGCTATTCCTCTTCTTGTATTTCCGAATACACTCTCAATATTTCCCCAAATATATAGGCTTGAATCATTATCTTGTAACATTAAGCCATAAACAACGAAAGGCAGAGTTAAACTAAATCCATTAACATCACAAGTCCAAGAAGTAACCATGCCGTCTGATACATTAAAAGCGGCTAAGTTGCTTCTACTAGCTTGTGTAGGCAAATCTTTATTTACAACTTGGAACTTTCCACCAAGATAAACAACACTGGGTGTGGCAGCTATTGCAAAAATTGATCCATCTGGTTTTGGATTCCAAATTGTTGTTATTCCAGTATTTGCATCAACAGCTGCAGCAGACATTCTTTCAACACCACCAACCTGAGTAAATATACCACCCAGATAAACTGTAGAGCCCGATAATGCAATAGTATTTACCGTTCCATTAGTACCTGGATTCCAATTCGATACTGTTCCATCAGGAAGTAAATGAGCAATATTGTTACGAAATGAGTTACCAACCTTCGTAAAAGAACCTCCTATATACCATCCTCCGTTATTATCACTAATTGCTGTATACACATATCCATTAACTTTAGGAAAGTTAGTGTAATAATTCCCTGAATTAACATCAATCAACACAGCTGAACCGGTATTTGGACCTACATAGTCAAACATTCCGCCTATATAAAGAATATTTCCGTCCCGAGCCATCGCTTGCACTTCCCCATTAGTTACTAGAAAATCCTGGTCTAATGGTTGAGCCAAGGAATAAGATTGCAGAATAAATAATACTGCAAATATCCAATATCGAAATGCCGTAAATTGAATACTCTCAAAAGAAATTCGAATACATTTCTTCATATGAAGTACCTCCTAATGGGTGATTGTTTTTATATTAAAAATTTTGATTAAATTATTTTTTTATTAAACTTTTAAGAAATTATTAAATTCTTGTGACAACTAAATAATAAATATGTTAGATAGCAATAACCCAATTGAGGGTATTTTTGAGGATAAAAAATTACTTATTTTGGAAGGGGTTAGAGTGAAGTATTTTAGCAACAGCTTCGGTTTTTGAATGAACTTGAAGCTTTCGGTAAATATTTTTAAGATGGCCACGTACGGTTTCTGGACTAATAAATAACTTTTCAGCGACCTGTTTATGTGTATAGCCTTTAATAATCAGATTTAAAACTTCTCTTTCACGATCAGATAAGTCATCGATTTTTTTATCAGGTTTTGCACGAAACATTTCAAGAACTTTTCTTGCAATCTGTGGATTAATAGCAATACCTCCGTAATGGAGTTCATAAAGCAATTCGACTAATTTTTGAGGTGGAGTTTTTTTTAGTATGTAGCCATCTGCACCCTCTATGATAGAATTAAAAATTTTTTCATCATCTTCAAAAACTGTTAACATAACCACAGCCGTTTGAATATTCATTTTTTTTATCAGTTTAAGAGCTTCAATACCACTTATACCTTTCAATCCGATATCCATCAAAATAATTTCAGGTTCAACCTTATCAATATTATCAAGTAAACTTTCTGCGTTTGAATAACTGCCAACACATATAAAAAATTGAGATTTTTGAATTACATCTTCAATCCCTTCCCTTATTTCAGGTTCATCTTCTACAATTGAAACTTTGATTTTTTCTAACATTGATAACAACAATTAAGGATAGTTAGTATCTAAAATTCAATTTCACAAACAAAAATATGTGAATTATTTCTTTTGTAATTAATATAAATAGTTCTAATCAATTAAAATACCTCAAATGAGTTATTCTGCGTGTTAGTCAATAAAATTTCTAGTCTTACCGTTGTCCCTTCGTTAATTTTTGAAATAATTGATAAATAAGCACCTATTTTAGCAGCTCTCATTTTAATGTTATTTAGTCCAAACTTTACATCCTTGCTTGTTTTGATGTGAACAATATCCTGTTCTGAAATTCCTATTCCATTATCTTTAATTTCCAAATATATTTTATTTCCGTTTATCTGTACTACAGAGGATATTAATGTTGCCCGTGAGTGTTTAATAGCATTATTCACAGCTTCCTTAAAGATTAAGAAAATATCTCGTCTAATTTCAGGACTAAGTATAATATCATTATCCATTTCTTTAAAATCGAATTTAGCGATGATATTGCTGCTTTCGAACATTTCGTTAAAATAATGATTCATAAAAAATAATAAACTATTTACTGTATCATATTTGGGACTCAAAGACCAAATGATTTCATTCATACCATCTAAAATTTCTCTTGATATCTGACCAATTGTAGATACTTTCATCTTCGTATCTTCAATTGAATTTGTCTTCAAAAAATTATTATCCAAATTATCAACAATTCTATCACTTAATATCGCTATTCTTGTCAGTTTCGAACCAATTGAATCATGCATATCTTCAGAAATTCTGGCTCTCTCTTTAGCAATAATATTTTTCTTTTCCAATACTTCTGTTCTCTTCTTAACTTTTTGATTTATGAAAAATTTTATAATTAAAAAGAAAATGCCAAAAAGAAACAAACTACAACAAAAATAAAACCACCAGGTTTTCCACCACGGTGGTCTGATATAAAAGTAAAACTCTAGTGGTCCTGAAATTATATTTTGATAATTTTTCCCAAAAACTTTAAAAATATATTTCCCTGATGGAAGATTAAAGTAATCTTTCTTGTAATCAGAAGTCCATTCGTTTGGGCTATCATCTATACCAACGAGTTGAACAGAGTATCTATTATCTATC
>CALHRB010000316.1 GCA_938038165.1 Candidatus Kapaibacterium sp.
GAAGAAAACGCCGGTCTTATTGACATTGGTGATGATCTGGCAGTTGCTTTTAAGATTGAAAGTCATAATCATCCTTCGGCTATTGAACCATTTCAAGGAGCTGCAACAGGAGTCGGGGGAATTTTAAGGGACATCTTTTCAATGGGAGCCAGACCCATTGCAGCATTAAATTCTTTAAGGTTTGGAGAGCTTCAATCTGATAGGGTTAAATACCTGCTAAAAGGCGTTGTTGGTGGTATAGGTCATTATGGAAACTCGTTTGGTGTACCAACTGTTGCTGGTGAGATTTATTTTGATGATTGCTATCTTGATAATCCTCTTGTAAATGCTATGGCAGTAGGAATAGTACGAACAGACCGAATAGCCAAAGCTTCTGCCAGAGGAAAAGGAAATCCCGTTTTTATAGTTGGCAGTTCAACAGGACGTGATGGAATTCATGGGGCTTCGCTTCTTGCTTCTCGTGAATTTGACGAAAAAACTGATGATATGAGACCGACAGTTCAAGTTGGTGATCCCTTTGCTGAAAAACTACTGCTCGAAGCTACTTTGGAACTAATTAAAAATGGTGTTGTTGTCGGAGTACAGGATATGGGAGCGGCTGGTATATCTTGTTCAACTTCCGAAATGAGTGCAAGAGGAAATACAGGTATGTTTATTGACCTTGATAAAGTTCCTTTACGGGAAAAAGGGATGACACCATATGAAATTATGCTGTCCGAATCACAGGAAAGAATGCTATTTATTATTGATGCCAATAAATTAGAAAAGGCTTTGGAGATTTGCAAAAAATGGGACGTTCCAATTAGTCAAATCGGTAGTGTAACTGACGATGGCATCCTTGAAATTTTTCATTCAGGGAAAAAAGTTTGCCATCTGCCTGCTGATAGTTTAGTCCTTGGTGGTGGTGCTCCGCAATACGACAGAGATACCAGAAAACCTGCTTATATTGCTGAAAATAGCATGATAGATAATATTTATCTTGAAAATAAATTAAAGCAGTCCATTTTTGAATTCGAAGATGTGTTTTGGAAACTTCTTTCAACTCCAAATATTGCTTCCAAAAGATGGATTTTTGAACAATATGACTCTCAGGTGCGAACTAACACTATAAGCATCAAAGGTGACGCAGCAGTTATGCGGTTGAAAGAACTTCCCGGCAAAGGAATCGCACTTACTGTTGATTGTAATAGTCGTTATGTTTATCTTAATCCTTATGTTGGAGCAATGATTGCAGTTGCAGAGGCAGCAAGGAACGTAACTTGTGTTGGTGCAGAACCAATTGCAATTACTAATTGTCTGAATTTTGGTAATCCTTACGATCCTGAAGTTTATTGGACTTTTAGCGAAGCAATTCGTGGAATGGGTGATGCATGCAGATTTTTCAATACACCTGTAACTGGCGGTAATGTCAGCTTTCATAATGAGTCACGCAATCGGGCAATTTTTCCAACACCTACTATTGGTATGCTCGGCATCATTGATGATCTTGACAACATATGTCAGGCAGGTTATAAAACCATAGGTGATTTCATCTACTTAGTCGGTAATAATTCTTCGGAACTTGGTGGTTCTGAGATTGTTAAATTGATTTTGGGTGATACTATTGGCAAATGTCCTCAATTACATCTTGAAACAGAATCTGCTTTGCAAAAAACGATTCGAACTGGAATTAAAAACAAATTAATTAATTCAGCTCACGATTGCAGCGAAGGAGGTTTAGCAATTTGTTTGGCAGAGAAATCAATTTTTGCCAACAACAAATTAGGTGCTGATATCAAATTAGATAATCTTTCCTTTGGATCTCTTTTCGGTGAATCCCAATCAAGGATTGTTGTAACAGTTGACCCCGAAAAGAAAAATGTTTTTGAAAGTTTATGTGAAAATTTTAAAATAAAATATACAAAACTTGGTGTTGTTATTGAAAATACATTTAAAATTGAAGGAGTTATAATCACAACAGTTTCTGAACTGATTAAATCATACGAAGATGCGATCCCAAATAGGATAGACTGATTTTTTTACTAATCTTTTTTGTTCTTTTTTCTCGAACCATTAAGGAAAAAGCTCGGATCAATCAAAGAATATGGTTTTTCGTCACCAATGTAATTGCCATTTTCGTAAGGTTTAACTTCTGTGATGGGGGCTAAATAAATTTCAAGGTGCAACATTGACAGTTTATTTTCATCGACCATTTCTAATATATAATCTGGTGTTCTAAAATCAAGTTTATCGGGATTAATTATTACATCAATTTTGCCGATAGGAGTGCCCTCCGGAACATAATCCCCCATATTTACATAAATTTCGGATAATTCGGCATATTTATAAATAAAATTATCATCGGACTTAATCGAAACATAAAATGATTTATAGATATATTCAGATTTTTCGGAAAACTTAAACTCCCCCATATCTATAACAAAACCACTATCGCAGGCAACAACTTCCGAGCCAGGGGGCGAAAATATATCAACACCAGAATGATGTCTGTCCCCACGATTTTGCCAAAAACTTCCCATTGTACCTTTTTCCGGTAATTTTTTTGAATAACTATTTGGAACGGGCCAAGTTTTCATTGCTGTACTATTTTTTGGTTAATTTATTATTTCTATACTTATAGACATTATCTAAAAAAGCCTCACCAATTGCTAATGAGAATGGAATATTTCTATCTAATCTCTCAGGATGCCATTGAACTGCAAGTAGGAATGGTTTGTTTACTTTATCCTTCCATTCCACAGATTCAATAATGCCATCATCTGTCAGAGAAGTTACCATCAATTCATCAGATAGTTTGCCGATTGCCTGATGATGATTTGAGTTTACCACTCCCTCATTTAAACTCACCAGTCGGTAAAGCATAGAATTTTTTTGAATTTTAATACGATGAAAACAACTATCAGGATTATCACAGCGATGATTAACATCAGTACCTATGTCTTGAGGAATATCAACGATAAGAGATCCGCCGAAAGCTACATTTAGTATTTGCTGTCCACGACAAATTCCGAGAATTGGAAGATTTTTATCAAGAGCTTTTCGAATTATAGCAAATTCCAGTGAATCCCGGTATTCATCTATTTCGCATCTGATGGTATCGTGAATTTTATCATATCTGCCAGGGTGAACATCGGGACCACCTGTCAAAATCAATCCATCACATTCATTCAAAACATTCATCGCTGAATCAAAGTTAATGTGATATAAATCAAAGCATTCTATTTTTTCATTGATTGATTTTAACCAATTTGCATATTTTTCATAAGATAGTGATCCTTTGCCTTTTGATAGTGCAATCTTGATTGTTCTTTGCTCTGAACAGGCAGAAATCAAAAAGATAAAAGCAAAAATAAAAATGATTTTTTGTTTTATTTTCATTTATTTATTTTTTTTATTATATAATTGTAAAACCGTTCTTTATTATTTTTTATAATCAGATCTAATTGTGCAACATAACATTCAATATTATAATTAGCAAAAATATCGCCATATTTTTTTAATTTTATTGCATCCTTCTCAGTTGTAATAATATGTTTAACTTTGTTTTTGTTACACCTTGAAATAATATTTCTCACTGAATTCAAAGAGTAATTGTAGTGGTCAATAAAATTAATTCTATCTTTAATAATTATTGAATTAGAGCTTAAAAGCCGAAGAAAACTGTCAGGGTTTCCAATGGCCGAAACTGCGAGGAATTGATTTTCGAAGTTATTACAAACCAATGATTTGTTTGATAAATTATAAACTTTAATTAATGTCTTTTCGCATGTAATAATCAATTTACCTTCAAATTCTATTAAAGTTTTTGAATATTTATCTTCATTGATATCCATTAAACAAATAACGTCAGCTCTATTCAGAGAACTGATTGGCTCTCTCAATCTTCCTTTTGGAATTAAATAAGGACTGCTCAGAGTTTTTTCATCAAGTAAAACAATATCAATATCACGATGAAGCTTTCGATGTTGAAAGCCATCATCAATAATTATGCAATCCAAATTAAACTTTCTTTCCAATGATTTTGCGGCAAGGTATTTTTCCTTATGAACTAATATGGGTACATTTAGTTTTTGAGCTATCAAAAACATTTCATCACCTGCTTTTTCTGGTGGTGTTTTAATCTCTTTACCATCAGAAATTAATAATTCGCCATTTGATTTTCTCCTATAGCCTTTTCCGATAATTCCAATTCTGAGTTTGTTTTCGGCGAGATGCTTGCCTAACATAATTACAAAAGGTGTCTTGCCTGTTCCGCCAAGCGATAGATTACCAATGCTTATTACGGGAATTGAAGATTCAAAGATTTCGAGTTGTTTGTTATCGTATCTTTGGTTGATTCGATTGATTGAATACCCATATATTTTTGAAAAAAATGTTAACATAAGAAAAATTTTTAGTCTGAGTCCGACAATTTTATTAGTATCTTTTGCAGTTCCGATTTAAATTTACTAACTTCATCATAGTTTTCAAAATTCTCAAAAATAAATTTTTCTGAAAAATTCAGATGAATTTTCGTAAAT
>CALHRB010000317.1 GCA_938038165.1 Candidatus Kapaibacterium sp.
AACCAAATCGGACAAAATCGAGGACAAAGATGAGGATGTTGAACCTGCAAGAATAATTGTTAATTCTATCACCGATAAAGATAACAACACCGATATTCCTATACCGGAAATCGTAAAAAGATTTAGCTTTAATAACTCACCCATATCTGAACCGGAAATTAAAATTACCAGATATAATGAACAAATCCAGCCCAATAATGAGTTATTAAAACTCGATTCCCAACAGACTTCTGCAAATAATGACAAAAATCCTAAATCTACTGATTCAAAGATTCCAAGAAGCGAGAACGAGTCTCCTCTATATAAAAACAATCAAAGTATTAATGAATCATCCAATGAAAAACAGATAATTGACGAACCAAAACAAGAACCCAAAGGTACAAAATTAGTTATAACATTAAATGAATACGAGAAAGAGCCAGAACTAACGAATCCTTTAAGCGTTGCGATTTATGACGAAGAGATTGACTACAAACCTCCAACATTTGATTTACTTATTAATGATAACGATGACTATAAAATTGATGAAAATGAATTAAAGCAAAACGCTAAAATTTTGCAGGAAAAACTCGAAACCTTCAAAATCTACATAGAAAATTTAAGCGTTACTCCCGGTCCAGTAGTTACACAATATGAGTTTGTCCCTGCTGCCGGAATAAAAATAAGTAAAATCGAGAGTCTGGTTGACGACATAGCACTTGCATTAAAAGCTCAAGGGATAAGAATTATTGCTCCTATTCCCGGCAAGGGTACCGTTGGAATCGAGATACCAAACAAGAATCCTGCGATTGTCAGGTTTAGTAGCATTGTTAAATCATCCCGATATCATAATACAAATTTCAGGCTTCCATTAGCACTTGGCAAAACTATATCGGGGGAAGTTTTCTGCACTGATTTATCAAGGATGCCTCACTTGTTGATGGCTGGAGCAACAGGTTCAGGCAAGAGCGTTGGAATAAATACTATCATTGCCTCTTTACTTTTCAAAATTCATCCAAAAAATTTAAAGTTTGTCATAATTGACCCCAAAAAGGTTGAACTCAAACAATATGAAATGCTCGTAAATCACTTTTTAGCGGTTTCGCCCGACGTTGACAAAGCGATAATAACTGACCCACAGGATGCTGTAATTGCCTTGAAAGCAGTATGTGCCGAAATGGATTTGAGGTATGAAATCCTTGCATCTGTTGGTCAAAGAAATATTTATGATTATAACAAAAAAGTCAAAGATGATGCTTTCAAAAATCACGATGATTATCTGCATAAACCAATGCCTTATATCATCGTAGTTATTGATGAGTTGGCTGACTTGATGCTTACAGCTTCCAGAGAAGTCGAAGCTCCTATAATCAGATTAGCCCAATTGGCAAGAGCTGTTGGAATTCATCTTGTGGTTGCCACTCAAAGACCATCAGTAGATGTTATTACAGGGATAATCAAGGCTAACTTTCCCTCTCGTATTGCATACCTTGTCGCTTCAAGAGTTGATTCAAGAACAATTTTCGATGTGATGGGTGCAGAGCAATTACTCGGAAATGGTGATATGCTTTTCCAAACTGGTGGTTCCCCCCATCCAATAAGAATTCAAAACTCATTCCTCTCAACAGAAGAGATTGAAAACATTTGTGAATTTATCGGAAATCAAAAAGGCTATTCCCAGCCATATATGCTACCCGCTCTTAATGATAGTGCTACTTCCAACAAAGTAATAGCAAAAGAAGACCGCGACCCGCTTTTTGAAGAAGCTGCTCGCCTTGTTATTCGCCATCAACAGGGAAGTGTTTCCCTTATTCAACGAAGATTGAAGGTTGGTTATGCCAGGGCAGGAAGAATCATTGATGAGCTTGAGGCAGCAGGTGTTGTTGGTTCATTTGATGGAAGCAAAGCTCGTTCCGTGCTGATGGAGAGCGAGTCAGAACTTGAAGCAATCTTATAATTGAAATCATTTCAGCTCATCACTCTTCGCCAGAAACTCGAAGAGAACTTAGGATCAATGAATTTAACAAATTCTTTATATTCTGGATAGAAATTTCTGAAATCTTCCCCTTTCATTCTTGCATCTTTTGCAGGATAGATAACGCCACCAGCTAATTTAACAATTTCATCTAATGCATTTAAGCTTTTCAATGTTTTGGTGCCATCGAACCTGAAATCAACCGCCATGGTTATTCCCTCTCTTGGAAAAGAGAGCATCCCAGGCGATTTAATATTACCAAATTTTTTTAAAACTGTTAAAAAAGATGATAGACCACTCTTTGAAATATATTTGATAATTTCCTTTATCACTTCTTTTTCATTATTCAAAGGAACAACAAATTGATACTGCAAAAATCCATTCTTCCCGTAAGCTTTGTTCCAATTTAATATTGCATCCAGCGGATAGAAAAAAGGATCGTAATGTATAAGCTTTGTTGCTTTATTTTGAAGCTGCTTATTAAAATAGAATTTGTTAAATATTTCAACAGTGAACGAATTTATGAATGGAGCATCAAAAGGAAAAGTCTTGGTTTTGAATTTTGGCAGTTTAGGAAGCTTATGTTCGTCAGGGTGAGCGTGATTTCCACGGTTAAAAATACCTCTCCCCAACTTACTTCCTGTTGAGGTGCAATCCACCCATGAAACAGTATATTCGAAATCTTTTTCTGATTCCTCGTTAATCTCAAAGAATTCATCAATGTTAAAAAATTTAACTGAATCCATAATAAAAAAAGGACTTGGACAGGGTTTGAGTTTGAATTCAACCCAAGAAATTAAACCGGTTAAACCTAAACCACCTATTGTAGCTCTGAAAAAATCTTTATTTTCTGCTTCAGAACATATTAACTTCTTTCCATCAGACCTTAGAAGTTCAAACTTATTAACGTGGCAACCAAAAGTTCCAGCTTTGTGATGATTTTTTCCGTGAACATCGTTAGCCAAAGCACCAGCTACTGATATAAACTTAGTTCCGGGCGTTACAGGTAGAAACCAACCCCTTGGCACAAAAAAATCAAGTATAGAAGCCAAAGTTACTCCAGCCTCACATCTTAATACCCCCGATTCGTTGTTGAATGATTTAAATTTATTTAAACCTGAGCAATCCAATAGTGTTCCATTTTCGTTTAGACAACTGTCACCATAGCTTTTGCCATAACCATAAGGCAGAATTGGATAATCATACTGGTTTAAACTTGTTATATCGCTTAACCAAAAAAATTTAATTGCATTTTTATGTAATACTTTCGGGTACCTTCCCCAAGAATAATATTCGTTTTTCATAGAATAGTTGCCAGAATTATTAAAATTGTAATGATTGTAAATATAACATGACTTGTTTTATCCTTTACCGTAAATACAATCGGGTCATCATCCATTTCATTTCTATTAGCTAAAAACCAAATTCTTGTAATCCATAAAAGTATAAAAATAGCCACTGGCCATAACAATTCAGGAACACGGTATAATTTCAAAACCTCAGGTGAATAAATATATAAAGCAAAAATCACAACCGATAAATAGCCGCTTGTTGGTCCAAGTATTGAAATTAAGTTTAAATCATCTAAAATATAGCCACGCCCTGATGTTTTGCTTTTATTTTCCATCTGCATTACTCTGAGCTCGGTGAATCTTTTCAATATAGCCAGGCTCAAAAATAAAAACACAGAAAATGCCAATAGCCATTTGGAAACAATAACATCAACAGCTATTGCCCCACCTATTAACCGAATGGTATATAAAATTGATAAAATAAAGATATCAAGAATATAAATTTTCTTTAAATAAAATGAGTATAGTGTTGTTATAAAAAGATAAACTAATAAAACAAAAGTAAATTCAACAGACAAGAATAACAAAGAGCTTCCCAGCCCAAAAATAAACAAAATTGGGATTATCATCAGAGCAGTTTTTATAGATAAATCCCCTGAAGCAATTGGTCTGTTCTTCTTCCGCGGATGCTGCCTATCTGAGTCAATATCTAATAAATCGTTTGTGACATAAACAAAGGAAGCAATGAAACTGAATGAAAAAAAAGCAATAACTGATTTAATGATTAGCTCGATACTATTTAATTTATGAGCCATCAAAAGAGGAAGAAATATTAGCAAGTTTTTGATCCATTGATGCACCCTTATTTGCTTGAAAATCAGTTTCATCGTATTCTTTTTTTTCTTAAAAACTTTTTCAATATTATTGAATTTATCAACTTTTTTTAATATGCTTGCACTTGGTTCGACCAAAATTGCATTACGAGCTTTTTCCCAAACAACTAAGTCAGATTTCGAATCTCCGATATAATCAAAGCCGTACTCACCAAATTTGTCGATCAGAAATAATGTCTTGTTGTTAGCTTTTAAATTAGTATTTGAGGATGTTCCAT
>CALHRB010000318.1 GCA_938038165.1 Candidatus Kapaibacterium sp.
AATTGTTCTTCGATGGAAGAAAAGAGACAATGCTTTGCAATATCAGATTTCAAGGAAGATGAAGAATGAAACAACCTGGTCAGCCCCAATTGCAAATCTTGACAGCAACGCCACAACATATATTGATTTGGATGTGCGGGAGGGTGATGCATGGGAATATGAAATTGCCGCATTAAGCACCGGGCAAATCAACGCAAAAACCGCTGACAACAGGGATACACTTGTAGATATTAATTTCATTGGTTATGGATATGTTTATGCAGGATATAACAAAGAACCGGATGGCAATATCGGCTCGGTTATTCTCCTCATTGATAACAAAACAGCCGAAACATTAGCCGGCGAAATCGACAGACTCGAAAATGATTTGATTTCCGAAGGCTGGGGTGTTATCAAAAAATATTCACCAAGAGCAGAAAAATTCGACGGAGACGCAGTCAAGGAAACAAAAAGTCTTGTTTTAGAAGAATATAACAAAGACCCCGAGAATATCAAAGCAGTCTTTATAATTGGAAGAGTCCCGGTCCCTTATTCAGGCTTATTAAATCCTGACGCTCACCCAGATCATAAAGGTGCTTGGCCCGCTGATATTTTTTACGGTGTTATAAATGATGCCTCCTGGACAGACTTATATGTAAACGATACAACTTCTGCCTCGAGAAAAGAAAATAAAAATGCAAGGGGGGACGGCAAATTTGACGTTACAACTTTAACAACACCTGCCAGATTACAGGTTGGAAGAGTAGATTTCTATAATATGCCAGCTTTTCCAAGTTCCGAAACCCAGCTCATCAAACAATATCTTGACAGGAATCATAAATATAGAAATGGTGATATTCCCTATGAATACAAAGGTTTGATTGATGATAACTTTGGGATGTACACTCTGGAGGTCTTTGGAAATAACGGCTGGCGAAATTTTTCACCTTTGATAGGGGATTCAAACGTAAAAGGTGGCATAGACTGGTTCGGAACTTTGAAAAATGAAAGCTACCTTTGGGCTTATGGTTGTGGCGGCGGAAGCTATACAAGCTGTGGTGGTATCGGTTATACCAAGGATTCCGATACATCCAGAAAAAACGACTTTGTTAACAATAAAGTCAATGCTATCTTTACTATGCTTTTTGGATCTTACTTTGGTGATTGGGACAGTCAGAATAATTTTATGAGAGCCTCCCTGGCGGCTAAAGGTAATGTACTGACCTGTGCTTGGGCTGGGAGGCCCTCCTGGTATTTTCATCATATGTCTCTTGGCGAAAATATCGGCTTTTCGACAATTCTTACCCAAAATAATTATACAACTTATAAGCCCAATGCCTGGTACTTAAGTGCCAATCCTACTATTTATCAGGTCGGTATGCAACAAATCCATATTGCTTTACTTGGCGACCCAACCCTGAGAATGTATATGGCTACAACACCACAGCCAAAAAATTTATCTGTTACTCAAAATTTCAAAAAAATAAACTTAAGCTGGGAGAAACCTGAAGAGAATGTTGCCGGCTATAATATTTACAGAGGAACAAGCCGAACTGGTCCTTTCCTGAAAATAAACAAAAATATTATTAAAGAAACAAACTATTTAGATGATTTCAATCATGAAGGAATGGTTTATTATATTGTTAAATCCGTTAAACTTCAAACCACTTATAGCGGAACATTTTACAACGAAAGCAAGGGTTTGGTTCAAAATATTCTTGCTACCGATGTTCCCGAATTAGTTAAAAATTTTGATATACAAATTTATCCAAATCCGGCAACAACAAATATTAATATTGCTTTGCCAATAAATAATTCCAGCTCAGTAATTGTTGATGTTTTAGATATTCAGGGCAAAGTCGTCAAAACTGTCTTTAATGATAAATTGGGGTTGGGGACACATCAGCTTGTCTGGAATCTTGAAGATTATCAAGGCAAAAAGGTCTCTGCGGGAGTATATTTCGTAAGAATTCTTAGTAACGGAAAGTCAAAAACAGAAAAAATTATTGTCTTCTAATCTTTCTATTGAGAATTCTGCTGGCTGTTTGATTATTTTGTCCATCGGAAGTTTTTAAGGGATAATTATAAAATTTCTGATTTCGTTAAAATGGTAATAAAAAAAATTTTTAAAAAATTTTTTGAGGATATTGTTATGAAATTCATTATCAAATATATAGTCTTGATAATCTTGTTTTTATCATCGCCAGGATTATTTTCAGCATATCTCGAATATGTTCCGCAAACAGTGGTTCAACCTGATGGGTCGGTTCTCGAGTTGTTTGCCACCGGTGATGAATACTACAACTGGCTTCACGATAAAGACGGTTATACAATTATACGCAATCCCGACGACGGCTATCTTTATTATGCTGAAAAACAAGGCTCTATCTTAATCCCTGGAAAACTTCGCCCGGGCATAGATAACCCCATTGATGCTGGATTAGAACCTTGGCTAAAATTTTCCTATGAGCATATCAAGCCCCGGATAGATGAATTCATTCAATACAGGTATAAACCAATTGATGATTCAAAAAGGGATATCATTCAAACGCCCAAAACGGGTAATATTAACAATATAGTAATCTTCATAAGATTTTCTGACGAGAATGAATTCACTGACCAGCGATCAACATTCGAAAGTATGTTTAACGCTGAAAGCGGGAATTCAATGAAAAATTATTTCAGAGAAGCATCATACTACAACTTGTCAGTTCAAACATATTTTTATCCCGAAACAAACGGCTCAACCGTAATATCCTATCAGGCAACTCAACCAAGGAGTTATTATCGCCCTTACGATGCAAATACAAATCCAAACGGTTATCAGAATTCCACTCAAAGAAGAGACAGAGAACATGCTTTACTTGCCAATGCTGTTAATACAGTTAAATCTCAGATCCCAGCATCATTAAACATTGACGGCGATAATGACGGATATGTTGATAATGTTTGTTTTATAGTTTCTGGAACACCTGATGCCTGGGCAAGTCTTCTCTGGCCCCATATGTGGTCTCTTTACAGTGTTACAGTAACTATAAACGGCAAGAGGGTTTATACTTATAATTTCCAAATTCGAAGTATGACCAATAACAGCGTTCTTTGCCACGAAATGTTCCATTCCCTTGGAGCTCCAGATTTATATCACTATACAAGTAATGGTATTAGTCCTGTTGGTCCTTGGGATTTGATGGAAAATAATTTAAGCCCACCTCAACATATGTGCGCCTATATGAAGTTCAGATATTCAGGATGGATTTCGAGCATTCCCGAGATTACAACATCCGGATACTACACTTTAAGCCCTTTGACTAGTTCAACAAATAATGCTTATAAGATTAAATCTCCTGTCTCAACCACAGAATACTTTGTTGTCGAATATCGCCGAAAAACAGGAACATTCGAAAACTCCCTTCCCGGCAGTGGTTTAATAGTTTATAGGATTAATAATTCCTATAGTGGTCAGGGAAATGCAAATGGACCACCCGACGAAGTTTATGTTTACAGACCAAATGGAACTACAACCAACAACGGGACCGTTAATAGTGCGAATTTTTCGAGCGATGTTAGCAGGACGCAAATAAATAATTATACGAATCCATCAGCTTTTCTTTCGAATGGCTCTGCTGGTTATTTAAATATTTCGGAGATTGGTTCTTCGGGAAATACTATCACTTTTTATGTTGGCTTCGACACAATTTCAGTTCCAGTTCTTATAAGCCCTGCCGATAATTCAACGAACCTTGGTTTAAGACCGACTTTCACCTGGAATACTTTTACAGGGGCTACTTCTTATGAAATTCAGGTATCTGATGTTTCGAGTTTTTCAAATCTTATAATTAACCAATCAGGACTGACAGGCACATCCTACACGCCAACGGTAGATTTATCAAACAATACGAGATATTATTGGAGAGTAAAAGCGACTACTTCACAAGGACAAACAGGATGGTCTTCTGTTTTTTCATTTACAACCACAGGAACAATAGTCATAACAGATATAAATGGCAAGTTATGTTCGGGTAATTACATTCAAATTGACTATACAACAGGCATAACATTCAACGAAGGAAATGTTTTCAGGGCTTTTCTATCAGACAGTCTTGGCAAATTTATCAACCAGATACAAATTGGAAGCCTTGCTTCAACAACATCCGGCACTATTACGGCATTCATACCTACAAATTTGGCTTCAGGTTCAAAATACAGAATACGAATCATTGCTTCAAACCCAGCCACTACCGGATTCGATAATGGTGAAGATTTAGTCATCACTGCCAAGCTTTACCCCTATATTTCAGGAAAAAGCATAGTTTGTTCGGGCACTACTGAGCCATATTTTACAACTGTCGAAAACGGAATAACCAATACTTGGAAAGTCATCAATGGCGGTGAGCTTATCGGAGACACAAAATCCCCCAACGTTCATATAAAATGGGATGACACAAGCAGAACCGGTATCATTATACTTGCCAAATCAAGTGCTTCTGGTTGCACCGATACTACTTTTCTTGAAGTAACAATCCACCCTGTGCCAGATCCAACATTAATCGGCAATTTATCGGTTTGCGAAAACAGTTATTTTATTTATCGCTCTCCAATTGTCCCCGGAAACAAAAATGATTGGGAGGTCGAAGGCGGAAAAATTCATTCTATACTTAATCAGGAAATGGTTAAAGTACTTTGGGGTAGCAAAGGTAAAGGTAAATTAAGATTGAAGCAAACCATTAACGAAACTGGTTGCTATACCTTACTCGAAAAAGATATAACTATTAACGAAACTCCTGTTGCCTCCAAAATTTTTGGCGAAAATTTATCCTGTCAGAACAGTGAAGCTGTATATTCAATTAATAAAACAGCCGGAAAAATAACAAAGAAATGGTCAGTCCGGGGAGGAACCATTAAAAAGCAAATCAGTAGCGATAGTGCTTTGGTCTTATGGACTCAAACCGGTAAAGGTCTTGTTAAAGTCGTTTTCATTAATCAATCGGGCTGTATGGATTCTTCAGAATATGAAGTTATTGTCAATTCTATTCCCGACCCATTCATATCCGGAAATGCCAGAACTTGCGAATTATCAGTTGAAACATATTTTACTTATAATGATAAAAATCTTTCAAACGCCTGGAGAGTTTTAGGAGGCGAAATAATTAGTGATTCAACCGAACATCAAATCGAGGTTAAATGGCTTACTCAGGGAACAGGTAAGGTATATGTTACTCAGACTAATATTGTGACCGGTTGCAAAAATACTATATATCAAGATATTCAGGTTTCTTTGAAACCCGATAAACCAACAATTACAGCTATAGACAACAAACTCAAATCAAGTTCCCCAATTGGTAACCAGTGGTATTTGAACAAACAGATAATTCCTGAAGCAAAAGAGCAATACTACGAACCCAAAAACGATGGCTTATACTCAGTTACAGTTAAAATTGATAACTGTCTCTCCGAATTCTCGGAAGAATATAATTTTACAATGGCTTCGGTAAATGAATCAATAATCAGGAATTTTAATATTTCTCCAAATCCAACTAATGGAGTTATAAATTTAACAAACAAAAACCAAGGTGATTATCTTTTGGAAATTTACAATCTTCTGGGCGAGAAACTCGGCACAAAAATAATCTCCGTTGAATTTGCAACATTGGACTTAGACGACTACTCCTCCCAGCAAGGAATGTTTATTTTAAGATTCTATTTCCCAAATAATCAAGTAGTTACAAAGAAAGTAATAAGATTATTTAACTCAGGAAACTAAGGATAAAGTCTTTCAACTACCCAGAGCCCTCCACGTTTAGAATACCTAATTCTATCGTGGAGCCTGCTCGGGCGTCCTTGCCAAAATTCAAAAATGTCGGGTTTTAATCTGTATCCTCCCCAAAAGGGTGGAAGTGGAACTTTTGCAGGATATTTCACTAAAAGTTTTGCTACCTCACGAATAAGAGTGAACCTCGAAGGCAAAACTTCGCTTTGTTTCGAAGCCCAAGCACCCAGGCGACTTTCGTAGGGACGGCTCTGGAAGTAGTCATCTGATTCTTCACTCGAAATTTTTTCTGTAATCCCTTCAATTCTTATTTGTCTTTCTAATCTATCCCAATAAAAAAGCAGGGAAGCATAAGGATTTTTCTCAAGTTCTTTTCCTTTACGACTTTCATAATTAGTAAAAAATACAAATCCGTTTTCATCATATCTTTTTAATAAAACTATTCTCGAAGATGGTTTCCCCTCGGAATTAACGGTTGACAAAGCCATAGCATTAGGCTCCATCATAGGATAATTCACAGCATCATCGAACCAAACTTTAAATTGCTCAAATGGATTTTTAAGGGCAGTTTTTTCGTTAAACGAATCTTTTGTGTAATCTCTTCTTAAATTATCAAGCGATTCAAATATTGACATAATTTACCTATTTAATCTGATTACGATATTCATCTACATAATTAACATAATTTTTTGCGGTCCTTCCAATCATTTCAATTTCTTCAATTGTTAAATCTCTTATGATTTTTGCCGGAACTCCGGCAACAAGAACACCGCTTGGGACAATAAAATTTTCTTTTACAAGGGCACCGGCTGCTACTATCGAATTTGAGGAAACCACTGCGCCGTTTAAAATGATAGCTCCAATACCTATTAAACTTTTATCATTTAGAATGCAACCGTGCAGAGTAACAGAATGAGCTATGCTGATATCATTTCCTATGATTAAGGGATGTGTTCCGTTCTGAACGTGAAACATTGACAAATCCTGAATATTTGTCCTTTCTCCGATTCTGATATAATTGACATCTCCCCTTATTACACAGTTATACCAAACGGAGCTGTCTTTGCCAATCTCAACATCGCCAATTATTTTTACTCCATCGCAAAGAAAGACAGAGTCGTGGATTTTTGGTGTAATTCCCTTGTAACTAATAATCTTGGCGTTATTTCCTGTTTCCAATATCATTTTTTAATTAAAAAGCTTAAATTAATATTTAAAACGTCAAAATAAATTGAGTATGACTGATAACATAACTAAAATATTGGAAAAGAAAGAGTTTACAAGGTCTGACCTCGTTATTCTTTTGAACGAAAATTCACCTGATGGAATTGAAAAAATCCGTTCCAAAGCCTATTCAATAATGAAAGAAAATATTGGCGAGGAAGTCTTTCTTAGGGGATTAATTGAATTTTCTAACGTTTGCCATAATGACTGTTACTATTGTGGCATTAGAAAGAGCAACAAGAACATAAAAAGATATACATTAGAAGATAAAGAAATTATAGAGTCTGCTCTTTGGTGTGCTGAACAGGGTTATGGATCACTTGTTTTGCAGTCTGGCGAAAGGCAGGACAAAGCTTTTATTGATTTAGTAGTCAATCTTGTTAAAAAAATAAAAAAAGAGACTCGCTCCGATAAACTTCCCGATGGATTAGGAATTACTTTATGTGTAGGAGAGCAATCAAAAGATATTTACAAACAATTTTTCGATGCAGGTGCCCACAGATATTTACTAAGAATCGAAACAAGCAACCCCGAGCTTTATAAAAATTTACATCCTGATTTACAGTCTTTTCATAACAGAGTTAAATGCCTTGATTATCTGAAGGAAGTTGGTTTTCAAGTTGGAACCGGCGTTATGATTGGATTGCCACACCAAACAACTGAAGACCTTGCTGATGATATCCTTTTTTTCAAAAATTATGACATTGATATGATTGGGATGGGACCTTTCATCGTTCATAAAGATACTCCGCTTAATTATCTTTTTGATGTGTATTTAAAAAAGAAAAGATATATTTATGAGTTATCTCTCAAAATGATTGCTATAACAAGAATTTTTTTGAAGGATGTCAACATTGCTTCAACAACAGCACTTCAGGCAATGTATCCCATGGGACGTGAAGCAGGTTTAATGTTTGGTGCTAATGTCATTATGCCTCTATTAACACCTAACAAGGTAAGAAAAGAATACCAACTCTATGATGGAAAACCCTGCATAGACGAATTTTCCAATGATTGCTTCGATTGTATTCAACTTAGGATTGAATCAACTGGCAGAAGCGTGGCTTTTAATGTTTATGGCGATTCAAAACATTTTACACATAAATAAATCAAAAAATTCTTCATTCCTATTTTTTCATTATTTTTGATTCTTTAAAATTTACCTTTTTATTTGATGAGTACAATAGTAATATCAGAATACACGGAAAAAGACCGTGCAGAATGGGACACTTTCGTTTTGAATTCAAACAACGGAACAATCTTTCAACTTCAGGACTTTCTTGATTATCATCCAAAAGGTAAATTTAATTTCTACCACCTAATGTTCCATAAAGATAATGAATTAGTAGCTGTTCTTCCTGGTGGTTTAACCTCTAACGAATCTGTTTTCTGGTCGCCTGTTGGTGCAAGCTACGGCTCATTTGTAACAAATGACATTCATTTTAATTTAGCTCTCGATATTGTTGACTCATTTATGGAATTTTGTAGAAAGAAAAATCTAAGTGATGTTTATTTAATACCTCCACCAATTGTTTACTCCCAGAAAATTTCACAGCATATTGAATATGCAATGTTATACAGAAAATTTGATTTTGAACTGCACTATATATCTCATGCTATTGATCTTAGAGCTTCAACAGATATACTTGCGGACTGTGACAAAACATCAAGAAAAACCATTCATAAAATTCTCAGAGAAAAAAAATTATCAATCAGAGAAAGTGATGATTTTGTGAACTTCAATAAAATCTTGATTGAAAATAAAGCCCGACATAATGTAAAACCTACACATACATTGGAAGATATGCTACGACTGAAGGAATTGCTTCCAGAGAAGATAAAACTTCAGATGGTTTATTATGAAGAAAAACCTATTGCAGGCTCTTTATTGTTCATTTGCAACAGTAAAGTTGTTCTTTGCTTTTACAATATGCTCCTTTACGAATATGAACATTTAAAGCCAATTTATTTGATTATGTATGAAACAATGAGATGGGCTAAAGAAAACGGATTTGACTGGGTTGATATTGGCGTCTCTCAGGATACATCTGCCGAAGACCCTATGACTCCCCAGCTTGGCTTAATAGCTTTCAAGGAAAGATTCAATGCAAGAGGAATTTTAAGAAGCACTTATCACTATAAATTCTGATGTTTTTTCTGAGGGGTAAATCATTAAAGAAATAGCAGATAAATACCAAATTTGCCTGATTAGTTTCTCTAACGCCTCTAATGATGCACGTGCATTAAATCTGGCGAAAGTTATTGCTGCAGAAAAACCAGTTTGTCTCCTCTATCCGGTTTTTGAGACACAAGCCAATTATTTTATTGATATGATTGAATTTATACCGGTAAAAATCACTAAAAGCAAAAGAGTTTTCCTGAGATGGTATTCTTTCTGCAAAAAAGTCGGTCAAATGCTAAAGCATTCAAACATTTCTTTTTTGTTCGCTATGGATTTATATTCCCTGCTACCATCATCACAAAAAAAGAAAAAAACTCAATATAAATTATTTTATGATTCACGTGAGATATATTCAGCACTTGGCACCTTATATAAAAATCCTTTAAAGCAAATCATTCTTTCTATAATCGAAAGGTTTCTTGTTAATAGTGTTGATGAGTTTATTGTCTCGGGACCTTTGGATGCTGAATTCCTTGCAAAACACTTCAAAACCAAAAAACCTTTCAATATTGTTTTGAATGTTCCTTTTTATCGAAAAATCGGAAAATCAAATAAGATTAGAGATGAATTGAATCTTGCCAATGACGTAAACATAATTATTTATCAAGGAATGATATTCGAAGGCAGAGGTATTAGAAAAATCATTGAATCACTTCAATTTCTCGAGAAAACTGTTTTTTGCATCTTTG
>CALHRB010000319.1 GCA_938038165.1 Candidatus Kapaibacterium sp.
GAAAAGATAAATATATTATTTATTTTGAAGTAAATCATTTTAAAACTTTTAAACCTTGTAAATAAATTTTGTGTCTAAGGATTGAATTTTTTTTTACAATCAGGAGATTTAAAATGTTTAATAAAAGATTTGTTCAAAAATCAAATGCAGTATTAGCAGGCTTTGTTGTTCTTTTCATTTTAGCTTTATCATTCCAATCATTGGAAGCAAGAAAAAACAATTATTCAAGAGGAGATGGAACCGGAAGATTGTCAGAGCTAAAAGAAAAATTGAATCTTACTGACGATCAGGTTACGAAACTTACCCCCATTTTAAAAAACCATCACAGTCAGGTTAAGGCTATTAAGGATAAATATGCAGAAGCTGGTCCTGACGACCGCCAGAAAATGCGAGACGAAGTTAAAGCTATTTTCGATAAAACTTATGCCGAAGTGGGGAAAGTTATTTCCTCGGAGCAATTAGCCAAATTCAAAGAAATAATCAAACAAAATCAGAATTTTGGAAGCTCTAAAGGTAAAGGAAAGTCTCAGGGAAACGGCAGAAGAAACAGAAACAACAATTAAATTTTTGCAATACCTATATTTCTTGACGGGTTAAAGAAAAAGGGGCTTTAAAGCCCCTTTTTTTTATGTGAAACTTTTAATATTTAACAGAGCAACCATAGGGTTTTGTTGTCTTATTTTTGAATGGCTGATTATTCATAATAGCGGTAAGAACTTCGACGACATAATTATTAGCTTTTTCTATGTCTTCTTGCTTTGTGCTGGGAATGTCATCAATACCGCCGGCATAAATAAGATTTTGATTGGGGTCAATAATAAACATATGCGGAGTGGTTTTTGCGCCATACATTTTGCCGACTTTTCCATCCTCGTCAATAAGGTAGTAATTCATTTTAGCTGAATAATCAGAAATTCTTGAGGTTATTTCTTCGCTCTTCAGGTGTCCCTGTTTTCCTGGTGCAGAGGAACAAATCGAGAGCCAAACAACATCCAGAGAAGTGTAAGTTTTCTGTATTGTTTGCATATTTTCGCTGTCGTAATGTTTTTTAACGAAAGGGCAGTCGAAATTGATCCATTCAAGGACAACATATTTACCTTTAAAATCAGATAATTTAACTTTTTGTCCCTTATGGTCAACAAGTGTGAAATCAGGAGCTGTTCTATCCACGCTCGCAATTGTTTCTTCTGCTCTTATGGTTTGAATGACTATTAAAATCAAGAAGAGCACCATAGCTTTGATTAATAGATTCATTAGTACCTCATATAATTAATTAAACATAAACATTTTATTTTATCTCGTTTGAACATTTAAATAAATAGATTTAGAATTAATGATTTTTGCATTATTATCATCAAGAATAATAATAAACTCTAATAATTCCGGAATTTCAACCTTAAAAGGGTCAAAATCCAGACTAACAAAGAAAGTATTTTTATTCTTTGTTATTTTTGGTTTTTTGCTGTGAGCAAAGATTGCTTCATTCAAAGGAAAAATGTCAAAATTAAGGGAATTTCTATCCAAATAATCAGGGAATATTAATTTAAGATTTGCCGATTGTTCTGTTATATTTACGTTAGACTCCAGTCCTGATAGTGTTTTCGGGATGTTACGTTTATAATCATTGAAAGGGTTGATCTTTTTTGTTTTATCTTTATTAACTGCTTTTAGGGTAACTTCTAATTCTGTTTCACCGGGGACACATATATCCTTGCACTCGAGCCAGAGTGCTTTGACTTTGATTTTATAATCCTGATTAACTTTAAGATGATCTGGCACGCTGATTTTTGTGAGCAGAACAGCTTTATTCTTATAACCAAAGCTTGTCAAGCCCTCGGTTGTGAACTTAACAGGAAAAGGGTAAAGGACTTTTCCAGCTTGAAAACCATCAGGCAATATAAATTCTAAAGTAGTTGCCATTCCTGCATCGCCTGGGTTTTCCCAGTATATATGCCAATTATTTTTCATTATGAATTCAACAGCAAGCGTGATTTCATCCCCTGATGATATCAAGTTTTGACTCGTCAAAAGTTTTGCTGATACATTGCTCTTTACTTTTGGGTCTGCAAATGCAATTTCGAGTAAAACAAAAATTAAAAGCAATGATATATTTACTGTTTTTTGCATAATTATAAAGTAGAGAAAACGTAGAAATTTTATTTTTATCTTAATTAAATTTATTTTTAGACAAATTAAGATTTGTTTATTTGAGTTTTTCTTGACACAAAAAAAAAGATAAGTATGCTTTTATTGTGTAATTTTGTAAAACAAGGCTTGAATTTAAAAAAAATATGACAGGTAACAAATTTACCTTTGAATTAAATTATTGGTAAAATTCTAGAAGAAAAAAAATCTTCAGAATTATAATTTTTTTGGGTGTATGTTATAAAATGAATAAATCAATAAAATACACCCTATAAAAAAAAAGCACTTCTATTTTAAGGCTTAAAATTCAATAATTAATTTACCTGAAATCTAACTAAAATATTGTCAATTTTCCCCTC
>CALHRB010000320.1 GCA_938038165.1 Candidatus Kapaibacterium sp.
GGAAATGATAATGATGCTTTAGATTTTGTTACTATACCACAAGGTCTGAAAAGAGGCAGCAAGGTTGCAATAACAGCTCCAGCAAGCTCAACCAGTATGGGAGAAATAGCGAAGGGAATTAAATTCTTTAGGAATTTAGGATGCGATGTTGTTGTTGGTGATACTATAAAAAAGTATAACAGTTCATCAAGATATTTATCTGCCCCTGATGATGTTCGAGCAAACGAATTGATGCAGTTTTATGAAGACGAGGAAATTAATTGTATCATAGCAGCACGAGGAGGCTACGGGAGCCTAAGATTACTACCAATGCTTGATTTTGAAATAATAAGAAAGAATCCGAAAATATTAATCGGCTTTAGTGATATAAGTGCTTTGCTTAATGCTGTTTTCAGAAAAACCCGTACAATAGCTTTTCATGGTCCCGTTGCCTCTTCTAATTTTGATACTTTTACTGATGAAAATTTAAAAAATACAATAGTGCTGAACAAAGATTTTAAGAAGCTTGTTAATAAATTTCCTTCGATGATTGTTATAAATGAGGGAATTGCCCTTGGCAGACTGGTTGGAGGTAATCTTACCGTAATAACTTCAACCTTAGGAACTAAATATGAAATCGAAACTGAAGGTTCAATATTGTTCCTTGAGGAAATATCTGAGCATCCATATAAGATTGACAGAATGCTCACTCAATTATGGCTTGCTGAAAAATTACAGAAAGCCTCGGGCATTATTTTCGGTTATTTTCAGTCAATTGATTCAAGGAGGAACTTTTATCCTGGATATTCATTTACTATTAGGCAAGTAATTGAATCAAGGATTAAACCATTGGGAATACCCTCAGCATTAGGGCTTCCAATTGGTCATAACAGTCAAAAGTTAATGACTTTACCCATTGGTACTATGGCGGAAATCGACACAAAAAATAAAACTATAGCTTTATTAGAACCCTCGGTATGTTAAGAAAATTTATTAATTTATAATTATTTTTTGAAAGAAGAAAAAAATATATATTTATCAGGAGATTTTATGGTAAAAGAACCAAAATCAAAACTTTTAATATTAATTTTATTGCTACTTTTTGTGGTAATAAAATTACACTCGGATGAAGCTGTTTTCAACATTTCAGGCGTGGATGCGTCGGAATTTCCGAGAGTGAAAGCAGCTTTTATTGCTAATGATGCATCTGGTAGATCCTTTAAAAACCTGAATCCATCAGACTTTAATGTGCTGGAAAATGGACAATCAATGAATTCGACAGTAGAAGTAAAATGCATTGATACTGTTGTTGATCCTGCTGTTAGCATTATTTTAGTTGTTGACCAGAGTTATTCAATGACAACTATGAATGATAGTGGTCAAACACGCTGGAGTTGGGTTTTGGAAGGTGCAAAGTCCTTTATTAATGCAATCAACTATTCCAGCGGTACAAAAGTTGCCTTGATATCATTTGGCAGAGTATCTTATATCAGATGTAATTTTACTAATAACAAAAAAGAACTCATTGATTCTTTAGAAAATATACAGGTTGCTGGTGGAACTCTTTACGAACCACCTATTCTGGATACATTATATGGTGCAGTTAAACTTTTTCAAAGAGAATCCCCGGACCTGGAAAGAAGAAGAATAATAGTATTTTTAACAGACGGAGATCCTAATGATCCGCCAAAGGTAGATTCAATGCTTACCAATATATTTGGGACTGGTTTATTGCAGAATAATATACAAATGTATGCTATAACCTTAGCTATGCCAATGCATCCAGCTTTGAATCGGTTATCAAGGGAAACAGGTGGAGCTGCCTACGCAGTATATACCCGAAGAGAATTAAACGATATCTATACTTTTATTGCACTCGATATTCAAAGAACTCAATTGTGTAATATTTCTTGGTTGGCTCCTTTTGGATGCACTGAAATCAGTAAGTTAAGGAACATAAAAATAACATTCAACAGATTGAATTCAACAGTTGACAGAAATTATACAGCCCCCGACGCAAGTATTGCCTATGTTTTAACTTCTGAAAGTATTGTCTCTTTCAATGATCCACCCCCAAATAACAGTGTTGATAAGACTATAACTTTAACTGCTATTAGGTCGGATTTCAAAGTAACAGCCCTTTACACTCAGCCTCCAACGTTCTTTCAGGTGATTAACGGTAATGTCCCGTTTACAATACCCAAGGATTCTTCTGTAACTCTGACTATAAGGTTTACTCAAGGGTCCACAAGATCGTTTCGGCAAGCAATACTAATTGCCGAAGGAACTCCGTGTCCCCCAATTGTAACTTTAGTTGGCGGAATTTCCCAGATTCAGATTGTTCACCCAAACAAGGGCGAAGTTTTCTCAACTTGTGACACAATAGAAATTAAATGGGCAGGAATCGAACCAGATAAACCTGTTAACCTTTCCTATTCATCAGATAACGGAACAACCTGGCAATTGATAAAAAACAATGTTACTGGACTAAAATATAAGTGGCAGCCACCAAAAGAAGGCAAGCAATATCTAATTAAAGGTGTTGTTTCTCCAATATCATCTTATATGTGGCTGAAAGGTGTAGGAGGAACTCTTGATGATGCTATTACATCTATAGCTGTTCAAAATGATAACAGATTTCTTTATGCTACAGGATTTTATGAAAACGCAGCTACATTTGATAACAAAACTACAAACAGTAATGGAGGGAAGGATATATTCCTAGCAAAATATGATTTGGATGGTAATTTATTTGGAGTTGTCAGTGCTGGAGGTTTTGGTGCTGACTCAGCCAGCGGAGTATGTGTCGATCCTCTTAATAATGCTTACGTTACAGGTACATGTTTCCAAAGTGCTCAGTTCGGCAACATAACCCCAAATATGCCAATAGTAGATGCTCCTTACTGCTTTATAGCAAAATATCCAGAAAATTTAACCACTCCATCCATCGTTCTTATAGGTCCCGATAATATACATACAGGGTTCAAAGCCTGGGGGCTTAAAATCAGATATGTATCAAAAAATCCTGATCCAAGAAACCAGGATCCTTTAAATCCTGATGAAATCTACGTTCAAGGACTCTATACAGGTAGTTTTCAATCTGTTACTGGTTGGTCATTACCCCGAAGAACCACCCCAACAAAATTTACGGCTCTGTTGAAATCTGATTTAACTATACGCTCAGTCCAATTAGGTGGAACAGATTATCCCGATTATTCATCTACAACAGATTTTGATTCTGATGGTAATAGATATGAGTCTGGCAGATTTACAGGAAATTTAACAAGCGGCTCTTTTACAATAAGTAGCAAAGGCAAAACCGATGGATTTTTGAGAAAATTTGGCGGAACCCCTGGAAGTCAGGATATTTGTGATACTGTATTTGCAGTGGAAGCCCCAAAATTATCTTTCAAAGGTAATCCGGTCGATTTTGGATTATGCACAATAGGCTCGAGGGAATATAGGGTTTTTCAGGATTTCTTATGTAATTCCGGTACAATCCCTGTTGAAATATCATCATCGGCTATAACTGGATCTAACACATCTGATTTTATTTTAGGATCAACTATAAACTCTTTATGGTTACAACCTGGTCAATGTATTCCTATCGAAATGATTTTCGAACCAAAAGATATCGGGGCGAGAACGGCTCAGCTCGAAATAGTAGCTACCTGCAATACAATTGTAACATTAACTTTGAAAGGAACCGGTGTTTGCAGTGGGGAAGTAGTAGAAAAAGTAGATATGGGAAAAATAAATGTTAACACCAAGAAAGATTCTGTTATAATTTGTATTTTCAAAAATACCAACACGAATTACGTCGAAATCAAACCCAAAATTCAAGGTCCGAATGCTTCTGACTTCTTCGTAGATCCTTCCTCTATATTTCTTGCTCCAAACGAATGCAAGGACCTAAAAATAACATTTACACCTTCAGCACCTGGTGATAGGGTTGCGTCTTTGATATATGATTTACCACCAGGTTGTGAAAATCCGACGACACAGTTATATGGATTTGGTGTTGATGCAGATATAGCTTTATCTTCTTGTGATTGGGGAGGGAGAAGAATCTTGACTGTCAATGATTCATTTATCGTTCTTACAAATAACAGTTTCCTGGCACAAAATATAACCAATATTGAATTAGAGACTGCCGACGGAAATATATTCAAATTAGGGACATTGAAAACCTTCCCAATAAGTATTCCGTCCAAGGATACTATGCATATACCTATAACCTTTACTCCGAACAACGAAACTATTTATACTAACACAATTTTAGTTTCGGTTCAGTCCTTACCAAATAAATTAAGGGCACCAATAAGAGGTGAAGGTATATTACCAAAAATCTCAACAAATTGGATTTGTGATATGCCTGTCAAACCGGGTGAGACATCTATTGCCAAGCTTGAAATTACGAATCCAAGTCGTTCGGCAGATTTATTCGTCGAAAGTGTTTCATTTACATATAACACAGGTGATTTCAGATGGCAGGGCAATGCCCCTTCAAACTTTTATATTCCAAAAGAACAAACTCTATCATTCGATGTAATCTTCTCTCCTCAATCCTCAGGAACAAGGGTTGAATTAATTAAAATAAGATGTGACGCCGCAACAGGTCCCAATAAATTCCCATTGCGAGATACCAATGTTGATGCTCAATGTGACGGTCTTGGCTTGAGAACTCAAAGCGTTTTGGATTTCAAAAACAATCTGATCTGTACTGATAATATTAAAAAATTGAGAATTTCAAATGATAGCTGGCAAACACCCATCACTGTTACAGGATATTACTTCACAGGGGCTGATTCCATTGCTTTCATTGTTGATTTACCTGCTGATTTTACAATCAATCCCGGCAATTTCAGAGAACTTGATATAAAATTTTCACCAACACAAAAAAAGGATTATTCAACAACACTTACCTTGAAGACATCAATTGATCTTGATCTTAAAATTAATCTCATAGGATCTGGTGATGTTATTGTATTTTATACAGATCAAAATACAATTAAAGCTATACCTGGAGCCTTGCTAAAAGTGCCATTAAAGGTAAAAATTGCTAAGTTGGACAACCCTTTAGTTAACAACCTGAAAGCCGAGGTAAAATTTAACACTGAAATGATAATGGATGAAAAGGTTGTAGAGTTTACTAATATTCCTGGATTAGTTCCTGCAACACCAGTTCATCAGAAAGGCCTTATCCAACTGGAATGGAACGGCAGCATTTCAACACCAATTGATATAGAGTTGTGTAAGGTCAATCTTAGAGTGTTTTTAAGTCAATTCAAGGATACACCTTTAATGATTAAAGCTATGATGGACACTTGTGCCACAGAAAATCATATTGGCTCTACCATTGAACTTGAAAAGATATGTTTCCTCGATGGGAGGCTTATCGTGTTCAGCAAGACTCAATATTCTTTGAGCCAACCTGAACCCAATCCGTCTAATTCTTCTTCGCTTATTGAATTTGGGGTAGGCTTGGACGGTCAGACCAACATTGATATTTACAATAGTATAGGACAGTTGGTAAAAACAATTATGGATGAGAATCTTAAATCTGGTACGTATAAATTAAGTGTTGATTTTACAGATATCCCTTCGGGTGTTTATTTCGTTATAATGAAATCCGGTCCTTTTATTGAATCAAGACAACTTTTAATAAGCAGGTAAGAATTTCCTATGAAACACAAAAGGGGAGCTTAATCACTCCCCTTTTTTGTTCAGCTTGACTAAAAAACAAAAAGTTATTTTTCAACTAAATTCTCAATTGTTAACTTTTTTGCAGGGAAGAAGAACAAATAAAGGGCAAGTAATAAAAGTCCAGTGTTTTCGAGAATTTTTGGCCATCCGACATACTGAATTTTTTGTGAGAAACAGCCACAGTTAATATCTAAACCTCTTGCCATTGCAGAACCAACAGCTACAATAAAGACTAACAAAAGAATTGAGGTTATTGCGGCGCTGGACTTCAATCTTATGCCAAAAATAAGAAAAATTGATACAACCAATTCAGTCCATGGTAAAAATAAGGCTACCAAATTGATCATAGGCTCAGGAACGATGGCATAGTTAGCGATTTCTTTGGCAAAAAGTGCTGGTTCGGCAGCTTTTCCAATTGCCGCAAGAAGAAAAAAGACACCTAAAAAAAGCCTAACAATTAAATTTAGATAACAATTTTCAAGAATTTTTTTCATATTAAACCATTAAATAAACAAAATTAAAGACTAAAAAAAAAAGTTCTTATTGAAAGAGTCAAAAATAATGTTCATTATTAGCTGTTAAACAATTTACGGAATAAAGACAAAAATTTTTTTTGTAAATTGAAAATTTATAATTTATTGTTTTAACTAAAATGCCAGTCATACGATCGATATCAGGTTTAAGGGCTACTTTAGGAGATGGATTAACTCCTGAATTGATAGTCAATTATTCATCAGCATTTGCAACATATTTACCCAAGGGCAAAATAATTATAGGACGAGACGGAAGGCCCTCAGGTAAATGGATTGAACGATTGGTGACCGGTTCTTTATTATCTTGCGGTCGAGACCTTGTCTCTCTTGGAGTTGTTCCAACACCGACCGTTCAGCTATTTGTCGAAAAAAGCGATGCAGTAGGTGGAATAATTATTACTGCTTCACATAATCCTGAGCAGTGGAATGGATTAAAATTTCTGAATCAAGATGGTGTATTTCTCGATGAGACCGAGAATAACCAATTTTGGACTATTTTTGATGCCAAGAATTTTTCATTTAGCTCTTCTACACTTTTTTCTGATTTAGAAATTGACAATACTGCAATAAATTCTCATATTAATTCGATTTTAAATTTGGGATTATTTAGAAAATCAGATATTCTGAATAAAATACAAAAAAGAAAGC
>CALHRB010000321.1 GCA_938038165.1 Candidatus Kapaibacterium sp.
CAGAGTTAATGATAAAATAATCATTACGAAGTAGGAGCTGAACAATGAAAACAATTATACTTCTACTTCTTGCAATAAACATATCTTTGTTTGCCCAGAACCTTGAACCGACACAGTCAAAATTCTATATTGAAGGAGATAGCGTGTTAATTAACTCTGACCTTCCCTTGTTCAAGCAGAACAGGATGCTATTGGGCTGGCATTGGGGAGGTGGAAAGAAGATGACCGAAGCCCTTAAGATGTCTCAGATTCATGGTAATACTGCAGAACCATCAGGTCGCTTCTGGAGCGGTATATCAAGGAAAATGTAAAGGAGATTCCGATAAAGAAGATTGCAAGAGAACTTGGAATGAATGAGAGGGCAATTGCAAGTATTTTAAAAAAAACAAAAAAATAGTTGTATAATTCGAAAAAATTTTGTGTTACATATTGTTTATTTTTATATTATTGTAACTTATTAATCAAAACTTTTGAAGGTTTGCGATTTTGGTTGATTGAAACTAAAAAGACATGTCGAATTCAGCTACAAATGGTAATGAATTTAAAGACGGCAACATCCTGTTATCAGAGATACATCAAATTGACCCATCTAAACTGAATATCAACCCTTTAAATTCATATTTTAATCACGATAATATTGAAATAGAAATTCTAAAAGCAGATATTAACAATAGAGAAATTATCGTACCAATAATTAAATAAAGACGACAATCCTAACATTAGTGGACATAAAAGGGTTCAAGTGGCACAAGCATTAGATATAATAAAAGTTCTTGTACAGAGAATTACTTCTAAGATTTCTCCTGAAACTGAACGAGAATTATTCTTCAAGGATAAATTTCTTCGAAGACAATTGCGTTATAATGACAAAAAAGAATTAATTTAAAATTTATATGAAGATGAAAGATTAATGAAAAAAATATCAAGTTTCAACTGAAAACTTGATTTTAATAAACAAACAATTTATTTAACATTTTAAGGTTAGATAAAATGAAAAAATTAATAATCTTTCTATTATTGACAAACACCCTGTCAATGTTGGCACAGTGGGAGGCTTGCGACACCGGTCTTCCCAGAAGCAGAATAAGCAGTATGGCTTACAATGGGATAAACCTTGTTGCCGGGTTCTATAACGACGGGGTTTATCTTTCGACAGATAACGGAAATAGTTGGTCGAGGAGAAACTCAGGTTTAGGTGATACAAACATCAATTGTCTTGCTTTATATGGGAATCGCCTGTTAGCCGGAACTAATAGAGGTGCTATATATTTCTCAAGCGATTACGGAGCAAGTTGGGAGAGAAGATACTTCGCGATGCTAAAGTCTTTCACAGCAATAGCTGTCAAAGACAGCCAAATATTTGCTGGCACAAGTCGTGGAGAAATATTTGTTTCGTCAAATGAAGGCGTTAACTGGAGCCAGAAAACATCTATATCATCTCCAAGCTTAAGTTCTTTGGCTATAATTGGAAATTCAATTTTTGCCGGAGTTACCGGTGGATTATACGGATTATATGTCTCAACAGATGGCGGCGATAGCTGGACAGCTAAAACTAATTTGGAATCACAGGGTGTTATATCAATCGTTGTTAATGGGAATAATATTTATGCTTTGGGTCAAGGAATTTTCAAAACAACCGACATGGGAGACAACTGGCAGGAACTAACAAGTTCGATTTCAAGTGATTACGGTATATTTAGTTTTATAATTACCGATAGTACTATTTTCTGTAGTACGCAAAACAATGTCTATAAGTCTAAAGATGACGGAATTTCGTGGAAGCAAATCAATAGAGGTTTGCCGTCCTAAATAATACCTATGATTAGCTTCAACGACGATTATATTTATATTTTTTCTGGACCGTTGGGACAAAAACCAATCTACAGGGCAAAGAAAAACTATTTTATCCCTAAGCTTAAGCCTTATATCTCCAATATAAACGATGTTTCAATCAACAAGAATTCTTATATTGATATAAAATTCTCATTCGATGCCGAAGAGCCTAAAGCTCTTAAATTCCTGATTTCATCATCGGATACTAACCTTATCTATAAGGAGAATATTAAATTAATAAATAAGTATGGCGATGGAGAACTTGAGAAATGGATATCATTGACTCCTGCGAAAGGACAATATGGCACAAGCGAAATTACAATCTTAATTAAGGATGGAACTGATTCAGCCATATCAAAATTCAAGGTCACAGTCCTAAACACCAGGATAAAGCCTTCAATATCAAAAATTAATGACGTTATTATCGACTCAGCCGATATTAAACCCGTAACAGTAGATTTCCAAGTCAACGGCGAGGTACTGGACAGTTTAAGATTGTTAATAAAAACAAGCAACCCCGAGCTATTACCTCTCGATAGTCTTAGAGCATCAGGGGCTAATGAGAACAGGAAACTTACAATTTCACCAACGAAAGGGAAAATTGGAGAATGTATAGTTACCATTTTATTTACTGATGGAATGGACTCATCAGAAACATCATTTAATGTTAAAGTCGAGCAGGTTTCCAGCGTCAACGACGAACAGGTCACTTGTAGTAAACCTTTCGTTATTCCAAATCCTTCGTCAGAATTTATTTCCATCTCAAATCCGGAAGGTTTTAAAATCGAATTATACAATTCTCTTGGGAAGAGAATTAATATCAACTCTTCAATTCGGTATATAGCCACTTTAGTCAGAGTCGATGTTTCAAACCTACCAGCAGGAGTTTATTTTGTGAAAATTAATAATCATATACAGAAATTTGTAGTTTTGAAATGAGACCTTTTTTCATATTATTTGTAACTTGTTTTATCAGCTACGAAACACATTCAAAAGAAGTTTGGATTTATTCAGACGACGGGACTTGGGGTGATGGCATAATTGCATTAGAACAATTTTTTAATCATTATAATATTCCTCATAAACGAATTTATGCAAGTGATTTAAATAATTCAGCAAATTATTACGATGCATCGGCAATTTGCTTTCCTGGAGGTTATTCTTATAACTATAAACTGGCATTAACTGAAAAAACTGTAAATAATATTCGAAATTATGTTTCAAATGGTGGGTCTTACATTGGAATATGTGCGGGGGCATATTTTGCAAGTTCTAGCGTTGTTTGGGAAGGTTTTGAATATCCGTATTCTTTGTCATTGTTCAAAGGAAAGGCAATAGGCTCGATGCATAGTATAGCGGCTTGGGATAATTATAATATGACAAAAATATCAACAAACCAACAAAATAGTATACTGGTAAATAGTGACAAAGAGTTGAATGTATTATATTACGGAGGTCCACATTTCGAATCTGAGGGTATAAATTACGAAACATTGGCTTTTTGGGAAGACTACAATAAATATCCGGCGATCATCAATTTTAATTTTGATGCTGGTAAAGTGCTTTTAATAGGACCACATCTGGAGATTGAGGAGGATAGCGATAGAGATTCAACTAATTTTGCACAAGAGTTAGATGATGTAGAATCCGATTGGAATTTTTTATACACAATTATTAGCTGGGCTTTGAATATACAAACAAGTGTAACAGATAACGAAAAAATATCAATGATTTCACTAATTTCTCCCAATCCCGCCAGTGAATTTATCCAATTCAACCTGAATAAAATTAATCAAAGTGAAGCAACAAATATCCAAATCTACAACTTGCTTGGCGAATGCGTTGTTAATTACGAATTATAGATGACGAATTACGAGTTAGGTGGGGCGAGAATTAATGTGTCGCATTTGCCCACAGGAGTTTATTATGTTAGAATTGGGAATTATTCACAAAAATTCATGGTGGTAAGAAAAAAAAAGTTTTAAATGTAGATATTTCAGAATTATCTTTAATTATCTATTAAGAATTTGACCCAAAAATCAATTTTTATATCCTTTTTTTTCAAATTGTAAAAATAGTTGTGCAATAGAGAAAAAAGTTTCATTTAATTTCGAATCAAGCTAATATATTTGATTTGAAAAACGATTTTACTTTTGCGTAATTAATTTTCTCAAATTTTCTTATTATTTATTATTTTGTGTTTTGTTAATCAAATCAACTAACAAAATAAATTATGAGACTTGAACTAACACTAAGACCAACCAAAAAAAACTACTCTATACCAATTAATTATCAT
>CALHRB010000322.1 GCA_938038165.1 Candidatus Kapaibacterium sp.
GCTATATTTTTTGCCGTAGCTTTGTGGTTCTATACAAATTTAAACCAGGAATTTTATACAACAATCAGAATACCCCTAAAAATTATTACTTCGGACAATTGGTCAATTGAATTAACCGGCAAGGAAAAATTTATAAATGAAGTGCCAATAGAGGTCAAAGGTAACGGATGGCAACTTTTTAATCTTCTGTTCATTAATCCTGCCTATGAGATTGTGATTGATTTATCAAATAAAGATTTTGATTCTGTTTACCAAATTTCCAGAAATGATTTGGTTGATAATGTCAGGTATTTAGGAAATGCAAGAGCTGTTTCCACAAACACTCCCCCTATTACAATAAGATTAGGAAAAATAGGAATAAGCTCCGTTGAGATTAAACCAAGAGTAAAAGTGATCCCAAAAGATGGATTCCTGTTACTTGGTCAAATCAAAGTTAATCCCGATATCATTAACATTAAAGGCAATGAAAAGATAATAAATCAGATACAGTATTGGACAACCGAAAGCAGGGTTTTCACAGATGTTGACGAGCCTTTCATTTTCGAAGTTCCACTTAAAGATACTCTTTCGAATGTTGTTACTCTGTCCCAAAAAGAGGTAAAAATCAGTGGTGATATTCAGCAAATAGCAGAAATGACTTTTTTTGATATACCAATAACAACAAAAGGAAGGGACTTAGGTGAAAATCATGTTTTGGTCCCAAACAAATTCAAAGTAACCATTAGAAGCGGGATTGATTTAATCACAAAAATTAATCCAAAAGATATAAATATTAGTTTAGATTATTATCAAATTTTAAATGATGACACAGGTGTATTAATACCCGAGATTAATGTTCCGGAAAATTTCAGGGTATTGTCTATTGAACCAAACTATGTTTATCATTATGTCAAATAAAGAAAAGAATCAAATAAAATCAAGCAATTAGTAATATAAAATTTTGAAATACAGATATTTTTTATAATATTTGTCATTGCTAAAAAAAAATTTTGTAACTTTATTAATTTATTCGGAGAATAAGTGGATTTATTTGAAAAGTGTTATAGTTTTGTTAGAGCTGATGAAGTAAAAGCAAAGGGTTTATACCCATATTTCAGAGCTATCGAGGAAAACGAAGGACCAGTAGTAAGAATTGAAGGAAGAAATATTATTATGGCAGGCTCTAATAATTATTTAGGATTGACCGCTCATCCAAAAGTCAAAGAAGCCTCGATGAATGCTATAAAAAAATATGGAACCGGTTGTTCCGGCTCAAGGTATCTAACCGGCACTGTTGATCTTCATATTGAGTTAGAACATAGGTTGGCAGAATTTTTAGGATTTGAATCAGTCTTACTATTCAGCACTGGATATCAGACAGCTATCGGAGTGATTTCGACGCTTGCTTCAAAAGGTGATTATGTAATTTTGGACAAAGAAAATCACGCTTGTATAGTTAATGGAGCAATGATGGCAAAAGGCGGGTTTGCTGAATTTGTCCGATACAAACATAATGATATGGAAGATTTGGAGAAAGTATTAGCAAAAATTCCTGAATCTGTAGGTAAGTTTATTATTACTGATGGTGTTTTTTCAGTAACAGGCGAAATTGTTGATTTGCCAAACTTAACAAGAGTTGCCAAAAAATATGGTGCTAGACTCCTTGTTGATGATGCCCATGCTGTTGGTGTTATTGGTAAAGGAGGTAGAGGAACACCCTCTCATTATGAATTGGAAGCCGAAACCGATTTAGTAATGGGAACGTTTTCCAAAACATTTTCCTCGCTTGGTGGATTTGTTGCTGGTCCCGAGCGAGTAACCAACTATCTCAAGCACCATTCCCCTGCTATCATATTTAGTGCAAGCCCAACTCCTGCATCTTGTGCGGCAGCCTTAGCTTCCCTCGATCTATTGATCGAAGAGCCCTGGAGGGTTGATAAACTTATCTCGAATTCAAACAAGATGAGAAAAGGCTTTAAAGAACTTGGATTTACTATTGTCGAACACGAAACGGCTATTGTGCCTGTTATTGTTGGAGATGTGGACAAAGCATTTCTCCTTTGGAGAGAACTTTTTGACCTTGGAGTGTTTGTAAATGCCTTTATCCCTCCAGGGGTTCCACCAAATATGAGTATGATGAGAACAAGTTATATGGCTACTCACGAGGATGTTCATCTTGAACGGATTCTTGATGCTTTCAAAATAGCTGGTAAACACTTAGGTTTAATATAACTTTAAAAAAATATTTTTTCTATTTTTTTTTGTAACATTCGTAACATTTGTTTGTTAATACTATTACTTACTTAGAAAAAAGTATTAAATGCAATTATATACAATATTTTATTGAACAAATTTTTTATATTTGAAATTATAATTGATGAAAACCATATTAATTTTTTTTAATTATTGGAGGAATTTATGAAGAACAATTTACGAATAATCCTCTTTCTGTTATTGCTTTTTAGCTTTATAGTCCCGAAGAATGTATTTGGCGAAGTCAATGAGAACGACATTAAAAGCAGTCTTCCCAAAATGCTTGGAGCAAATAATGTAGGCAAGGAGTTCTGGTTTACCATACCACCTTGTTTTGAGGATGAAAGCTTTGGTTTTGCCAACTTTATTAAGATATTTGTTACCTCGGCTGTAAAAACCCTGGTTACTGTTGAAGTCCCCGGTAAAGGTTTCCTGAGGTCAAGAATGACAATCCCAAATGATGTAATAGAATTTAATATAACTCCCGTAATAGGTCAGGCTTACACAAAATTAGGAAGAGATCCAAATGTGCCTGAACAAGTCTATCCTGGTAACGGAATTCATGTTTTTGCAAATGATCCACTGGTTGTTTATTGTGTTGTTCGATATCGTTACACAAGTGATGGTTTTCTCGCTATACCAGTTTCATCTTTAGGTAAGGAATATATAGTGGCAGGGCATAAGGTAGATGCAATGTTTCGAGCAGTTTGGAACTATAAACTTCCTAATACTTGCGGTATTGTCGCAGCTTATGATGATACCAAAGTCAGATTTACATTAGGTGGAAATCCAGTAACAAAAACTGCTGGAGGAATGAAACCTGGACAAACAAAGGAAGCTATCCTTATGAAAGGTGATGTCTGGATGTTCTCAACAGATGCAGATGAAGCTGAATTAACAGGAAGTAAAGTAGTGGCAAATAAACCAGTTGCCCTCGTTACTGGCAATCAATGTAATAATATTCCAACTGGAAATCAATGGTGTGATTACACGGTTGAAATGGACATTCCAACATTCACTTGGGGCACTGATTACCATGTTCCAAAAGTCCCTAAACGAAAATATTCATCACCAATCAAAATTTTTGCTAAAGAGCCAAACACAAGGATTTATAAAGACGGTGCACAAATTGGATTTCTCCCCGATGCTGGAGGAATTGAAGGACGAGCATTCCTCGATATGAGAATGGTGCCGCTAAATGTAACACCTCGTTCTGTTGTTATTTCAGGAGATAAACCAATTGGAGTAACACTATATAATACAGGTGTTCAGGAAGACGGTTATCCCCATCCAAACAGCGATCCTTTTGTCATGGTAATGACACCATTGCAGCAGTATCAAAAAGAAATCACATTCTGTACTCCGGGCATTATGGGTGGAGATGCCTTTCCCGAGAACTACATAAACTTGGTTTATGAAACTGATTCACTCGGCATGATGCCAGTTGATATGGAATTTGCTCAGGTTCAGGGTGGGCAGTTTGTTTGGAGACCATTAAGATCAAGATTTCCCGGTATTGATGAATTGTTCAAATATGATGTTGAAGGCAGAAAATATGCTTTGAAAACAATTACCCTCCCAGGCGATGGGGTTTACAAAATCAGAGCTAAAAGACCTTTCGCTGCTTATTCATTCGGTTACTCAAGCTACGACTCTTATGGCTTTCCGACAAGTGCTGCTCTGGCAGACCTTGAAAAACCTGACACAGTTCCACCAAATCCAAAATGGATAGTTGAATGTGACGGAACGGTAAAGGGTGCAACAGTTACTGATATGCCAGACGATGCAAAAATCAGGTCAAATCTTTCAATGATTGTTCTTGACGCTACCGAAAGCTATAATTATATTCTTGATTACGATGAGTTTATCCCCGGAGAAACAAGAACCACCAACTGGTCCTTGAAAGTTGTTGATTTAGAGCAAGATGCAAAGGCTGTGATTGTATTTACCGACAGACGCGGTAACGATACCTCGATTACTGTTATCTACAAAGCAATCAAGCTTGCCATCAAACCTAACAAATTTAACTTTGGAACGCTTAAAACAGGAGAAGTTAAGACTGCTCAGTTCCAGGCTATAAATGAATCGGAGACCTCACCCGTTAAGTTAACTGCACTTAAATTGAAGAGTGGTAATGAAGGATTCAAACTGATACTTCCTCCCAATGTCGTTTTACCACACTGGTTAGGACCCAAAGAAGTTATTGACTTTACCATTGAGTTCACTGCAACTCAAGAAGGCAGTTTCTCTGATTCTATTGGTATTGGAGATACATGCTTCTTTGCTTATAAATCCAGAGTCGAAGCAAAGGTTGGAGAACCAGTTATTGATGTAACAGATGTTAATTTCGGATGTTTAACTATTAACAAACCTCCGGTTAACAAGCCATTTACTATAACCAATACCGGCACCGTTGATCTTATCATTACCGGTTATAGAGGACCAACTGACCCGGTTTATTCAACAGATTTACCGCCAGTTGATGCTAATGGATTTTTAACCACACCAATAGTAATTGAGCCGAAGAAATCATTTATCTATAATGTTTATTTTGCCCCAACAGCTGAGCGGGATTATCCTGACCAGATAGTCTTCTTTAATGATGCTCGCCAAATAGATAGTATCTGCGTAATATTCGGTTGTGGAATTGCTCCGGGGCTTGCTTCAAATTCTTACGATTGGGGTAAGAGAAGAATAAATAGGGATAATTTCACCAATGACGGTCCATATCCTGCTGACAATAATTTTCCGATTTTGACCATAGTAAATACAGGATCAGAACAAGTATCTGTTACAAGTCTCAATCAGCAACCCGGTGCAAAAAACCCCGAAGCTTTTGAATTCGACAGAACAAAGTATCTAAATCTTGTTCTTCAACCAAAAGAAGAGCTTTATACACCAGTTGTGTTCAATCCTAAAGTAGTTGGTGAACATATTGTTGAGTTTACTTTCGAAAATTCAGCTGACAGCAAAGCCAAATCTATCCTTCAGGGAATTGGTATTCTGCCAGTTATAGCAACAACCGACTATGATTTCGACACAACAATCGTTAACGACTTTGCTAAAAAGCAAACCAGAACAATAAGAATTACAAATACAAGATACCAATGGGAAGATGCGGTAACCATAACAGATCTTGTTGTTAATCCTCCGGGCGCTATCTCTGTTGATGGAGTTAATTATGGAAGCGAAGGGTTCAGATTCAACAAAGCTTCTTTAAATCTTCCAGTTACTCTTCAACCCGGTGAGTTCATCGAATTTGATGCTGAATTTGTAGCTTCTCATATAGGTCCGGCAACTGCTTCGATAACCACAGTCAGTGATGCTGAGTATGAAGTAACATCAAACTGGACAGGCTACGGAATTTCTCAATTTATGAGAATTAGCGGAGACCAGACACTAATTTGCATCGGAACTAACGCTACCCTAAATGTTAGGGTTGAAAACTATGGTTCTGGCGACTTTAAAGTGAATTCAATCAGATTAGAACCTGATGCTGATGATGTATTCTTCGAGAATCCCTATGATGCACAAGGATTTGATATGAAAACCGGCGAGGTAAAAATAATCAAGATTGGATATGCACCTCTTGTTGTTGGCAAAAAGACTGTTAAGGTTATCTTCAACACAAATATTGAAGGTAAACCTTATGATACAACAGAAGTTATAGTCGAAGCCGTAAGCTTTACGAGAAATACAAAAATTTACGTTGTAAAACCAAATCTTAACAGAGTCTGGCCCACAATCGGAGATCCTATTCCAGTTGTAATTGAGCTTGAAGGTACAAATGATATTAGTATGGCTAAAGCAAACGAACTTGATGTTTACATTAAATATAATCACGATATACTAAAAGTTATTGAATCAACTATTGAAATTGGAAGTGCATTCAAAGGCAAACTCGAAATTAAGCCCGGCACACTGTCAATAGATGACAAGAAAGGCATTATAACAATGAAATTGGCTTCAGTAGGCAACTATATTATTAATGATAGAGGCGAATTACTGAAATTCACATTAGCATCGTTATTGAGACCTGACAAAAATATTCCTGATTTATCCAAGTTAGAGCATAATATTCAGGCTCAGGGAAATATGTGCCTTGCGATGACTCATACTGATGACGAAATAAAACTTAATCCGACTTGTGTTTATGATATTCGCTTAGTTGATATCGGAGTAAACCGCTATGCATTTGGAAATATAGTTCCAAACCCAGTTGGTTCCTCCGGCACTAATTTAGAATTCGAAATAGCTCTTGATGGATGGACAGAATTAGTTGTTTTTAATTCAAAAGGCGAAGTTGTTGCCACTCCTGTTGCACAATTTATGACACCGGGCAAGTATTCAGTTAACTTCCCTGTCAACGATTTGAGCTCAGGTGCTTATTTTGTCAGAATGTCGAGCGGACCGTTCCAGGAAGTCAAGGAAATGATTATTCATAAATAATAATTGGTTTACTAATTCAAAAGGCTCTTCGATGATTCGAGGAGCCTTTTTTGTTTTTAAAGAAAATTTAAATTTGAATTTTAAATACCAACACCAATAATAGTTCTGAATAAAAATTCAGGATATTCTGACTTTATCCCTCCAAGCATAAATGTAGGAGCTGCAGCTATCCATAAATTGGCTGATCCGTGAGAAATAACAGGAGCGAAATAATGTCCGTTTTCGTTACCTTTGAACTCAAGACCAAGACTTAATAATTCAAAAAATTCATAGCTCATACCAATTGAATAAGAAAAGAATGGCTGCCAGTTTTTGCTTTTCTCAAATTCAATAATTGGATTTAATGATACATTAAAATGACCGAGATCTTTTGCCATAATAAGCTTGAATTCAAATTTATGTTTTAAGAAATCAGGACTGCCCTTATATTCTGCATATATCATTGGATCAAAGAGAAAATCATCTTTTTTCACTAATTTATACCTTGCCCTTAATTTATATGAATCAAAGTTTAAACTACCCCCGGGCTTTTGCTTGTAAACCTGATAAATTGAAAAATCAAAATTCTCAGTCATTCCTACTTCAAGCTCGAATTGATTTTCCAAAGTTGTATTATTTTCAAAATTCCCTGCATCGGTGGTGGAAAAAGTCAGATAATTTTCAAATTCAGCCTTGCCTTTATCCATTGTCATATATTGATAAGTCCACACATATTTCCTGTGGTCTGACTTGAGAGATTGAGTAAAAATGAAAATCATTGCAAGTAATAAAAAAGAAAATCTATAAAAGTTATGCATAAGAAACCTTAATTTAATTAAACAAAAAAATTAATTTAGCAAGTCTAAATTATTAATATTTGATGAATCAAATATAAAAATTTGATGAGTGTAACTATTGTGTTGTTATGTGAAAAGTCTATTTGGTTTCTCGAATCTGACTTTTAATTTTTCGGCAAGCTGAAGGATTTTTTCCATTAATTCCTGCCTTAAGTCAAGTTCGGTTAGATAATCGGGCACATCAAAAAAAAGATTTATTCTTACATTTATGGAATACTCAGCAAATTCGTGAAGGCTCACCTGAGTGTTTTCTTTAACAATGTATTTATGGTCTTTTGCAATGGATTTTATTCCTGCAATAAATTCTTCAATAGTGGAAGTAGGTGTTTCGTAGGAAATTCTTAATATTTGAAAGAAACGCCGATAAATTCTTTTGCCCATATTATCAATAACAGCATCTATTATTTTGGAGTTTGGAACAGTTATAAGGGAGTTATTAAAACTTCTAATCCTTGTTGATCGTAATCCGATTTCCTCGACAGTTCCTTCAAAACCGGGTGATATAATCCAATCACCAACTTCGAAAGGTCTGTCAAGAAAAATCGTAATAGAGCCAAAAAAGTTCTTTAATGTTTCCTGAGCGGCAAGAGCAACTGCTAAACCACCGATAGAGACACCTGCAAGGACTGGTGTTATGTCAATTTTCAGGTAGTTTAACAAGTAAATTATTCCTACTATGATTATTATAACCTTAAGAGTTCTTCTTATCAAAGAAGCGAAGCTTTTATCGAATTTAGTATTGGTTTTGGAAGCCAGATGCCTGATTAGATCTGAGGTAAAATGAGTTAATTTATAAAGAATTGCAAAAATTAATAAAGGTATAGCTAATTCGTAAACAGTAGTGGCAGTTTTCTTGAAGGCTCTTCCTAATTTTAGAATGCCGATGTTATCATAAATTAAATAAACCACAACAATCAGGCTGGAAAACTTGTAAATTGTTTTAAAATAAGTTTCGAAAATATCTTTATACTTAGTTTTGGCAAATAATTTAAGCAAAACAATGTTGAATATCCAGCAAAAAATTTTATAGGCAAGGAAGCCGCCGGCAAGGAGTGCTAAAATTCCAAGATATTGCCAGATCTGAAGCCCATATATTCTATTGAGTAAAAATTCTTGCATAAATTTACTAAATAAAAATTAACCATGTCTGATGTGCATAATATCGCCATCTTTAACGATATATTCCTTGCCCTCAAGCCGGAAGTATCCTTTTTCTTTACACTTTGCAAATGAACCACATTCAAGAAATTCTTTGTAATGAACAACTTCTGCCCTGATGAACTTGTTGAAAAAGTCAGTATGAATAACACCGGCTGATTCTTGAGCAGTCATGCCTTTTTTTATTGTCCATGCTCGACATTCATCTTCGCCAACAGTAAAAAAGGACTGCAATCCAAGCAAGTCATAAGCGCTTCTGATGAGCCTTGAAATAGCTGATTCTTCCAAGCCATATTCCTCCATAAAAACATTTTTTTCTTCATCAGAAAGTTGAGCAAGTTCCATTTCAATTTTTGCAAAGAAAGGTTCAATTCTTATATTTTTACCATGAAAATGGCTGTTGATTCTTTGAACAATTTCATCTTTTTTGGGGATGTCCGATTCATTTAAATTTAAGGCAATAAGAAGTGGTTTGGCTGAGAGCAATTGATAATTTTTGATCATTTTTAGTTCTTCGGTGTCGAATTCCAGGTCCCTAAGAGGTTTTCCTTCGTTAAGAACTTCATTCCATCTGTTAACAATGGCTATCTCCTTCAAAGCCTGGTCTTTTGTCTTTTGCTTCTGGATATCCTTTTCTAATTTTTCGAGTTTAGATTCAGCAAAAGCCATATCAGAAAAAATTAATTCTTCTTCAAAAGTTTTAATATCTCTGATGATGTCAATTGAGCCTTCGATATGCGGGAGAGAGTCATCTTGGAAACCACGGACTACGTGAATCAGGGCATCATTTGTTCTTACTTTAGCCAGGAACTGAGTGGAGAAAGCTGAATGACCGGGTTCGGGCTTTTGCACCCCAACGAGGTCAACTATTTCAATCGTGGCATTTACTTTTCTTTTTGGATTGAATATTTCCGAAAGTTTATCAAGTCTTTCATCTGGAACCTTAATAATAGCTTGGTTTACATCTTTCTTTTGCAGTAGGTTTGGATCGAAGTGAGTTTCCGTTAATGTTTGAAAGAATGTTGTTTTGCCTGAATATGGAAGTCCTACTATTCCTATTTGCATTAAAACCTCATAAAGAAAAACTGTTAATAACTGAATTTAGCTGTAAAACTCGATTTGCGGCTGCTTCGGCATAATCCTGTCCCGAGGATGAGTAGATGACATTTCTTGAAACATTTATTATTGCAGGACCATTTTTGTTAGCTTTTAACGTTGCCTTAATATCGCCACCCTGGGCTCCAATGCCTGGAATAAGCAAGACACTTTCAGGAGCAATTTTTCTGATCAAATCAAGCTCCTCTGGATGGGTGGCACCAAATACAAATCCTGTATTTTTTAAATCTCCCCAAGTCATTGAGTTTTCCACAACATATTGATATAACGGTTTTTCGTTAATCATGATTTTCTGGAAATTCTGAGAGCCTGGATTTGAAGTCAAAGCAAGAATAAAAACTATTTTATCCTTGTAATCAAAAAAAGGTGACAAGGAATCATATCCCATATAAGGATTGACTGTAACTGCATCTGCGTTGAAATAATCAAAAATAGACTTTGCATAAGCTTTTGATGTGTTTCCGATATCGGCTCTTTTTGCATCAGCTATTTTTAACAAATTATCGGGAATAAAATCGAAGAGCCTTTTTAGGATCTCATAACCTTCAACGCCATATTGTTCAAAAAAAGCAAAATTTAATTTATAACCGCAAACTATGTTTTGTGTTGCTTCGATAATTGATTTACAAAAAAAATAGATTGAATTTACTTCTCTTTTAAAAATGACAGGTAATTTTTCCTGAGTCGGGTCTAACCCAACACACAAAATGGATTGATTAATACTTCTGATGTTTATGAACTTTTCGTAAGCTGTCATTATATTTTTTTGAAAATTAATTATGGCATGGTTTTGACGAACATCTTATAATCCAGAGTTTTAAGGCTCTTTTCGTCGGGGTCCTTAATACCCGCATCTTTTAACATTTTATCTATATTTTCGATTCTATCTTGAGGTATGGGGTGAGTGTCCTCCAATCTTTCGACAATATGAAGTTTTGCATCTGATTTAATTACGTCAAAAAAATACTTGATTGCACCAGGATACCATAGAGTTGATTGAAGATATTTGAAAGAATATTCGTCTGCTTCATATTCATCTTCTCGACTGTTTTTCATAAGGTAAGCACCTGAAAAGAAATTGCCGGCTAATTCTTTTAGTTTGTCGGGATTATCTCCAATAATTATACTTTTGATAAGGTCAACTCCATAAGCCTTCAATATCCTGTTTTTAGCGTGACGAAGTTCGGCATGGGCTATTTCGTGTGCAAGAACGGCAGCGAGCGAGGCTTCATTTTTCAAAGAACGGATCAATCCTGTATAGACATAAATATAGCCTCCGGGGGTGCAAAAAGCATTAATAATATTATCATCGGATATTATCTGAACCTTGTATTTAAAAATGTTCCGATATTTGATCAAAGGCGATGAAATTATTTTATTGACAATATCTTGTAAAAATTGAATTGGTTGATTATAGAAATAAAAGGGGTAATCCTTTGGATTTCTCTTCATTTCTTCATCAAGTTTTTTTCCAAGAGCTACATCATTCTCGACATTGAAAAGTTTAAGTAAAGCAGTATCTTTCTCGATTTTTTTACCAAATTGGACGACATCGTCAAATTTTATTTTTTTTATTTGACTGCAGGAGAGAATAAAAAGGGATACATAAATAATAAAAAAAATCTTTTTAAAGAGAAAATGCATAATCAAATCTATGGCAAACTGTTTATAAAATTCTTGTATTTCTGGGACTGGAGGTTCATTTCATTAGGTTCAATTTTATAATCAAGAATCATTTTATTGATAGCATTAAGTCTATCCTGCGGCATAGGATGAGTTGAGAGAAGCACTTCGAAAAAAGGGCTGCTTTCATCTTTTTTTACTTTTTCGAAAAAGAATTTAATTGCACCGGGATACCATTGAGTGGTCTGCAAATACTTAAAAGAATATTCGTCTGATTCATATTCATCGTCCCGACTGTTTTTCATTAAATATAAACCGGAAAATAAATTAGCGGCTAACTGCTCAATTTGACTTGGATTATTTCCGAGTGCAATGCTCAAAAGGACTTGAATGCCATAAGCTTTTGTCATTCTGTTGGTTCCGTGTCTTCGCTCGGCGTGGGCTATTTCGTGCCCCAACACGCCAGCCAGAGTTGCTTCGTTGTCAAGGAATTTTATTAAACCAGTGTAAACATAAATATATCCCCCCGGAGTGCAAAAAGCATTTACTACTTTATCATCTTTAAGTATCTGAACTTTGTAAGGGAAATATGATCTATATTTAACAAATGGAGAATTGATAATTTCATTTACTATGTTTTGGACGTATTGATTTGGTTCAAAAAAATCATAAATTGGGTATTCGCCGGGTTTGCTTCGGATTTCAGTGTCCAATTGCTTTCCCAAATTAGCATCGTCTTCAACACTGAAAATATTAACCTTACCATCTTCACAAGAGACAAGAAAGAAAAAGGAGAAGATAATAAAAATAATATTATATCTTTTATAGCGATTGATATGGTTTTTCATGAATCTTTCCAAAATTTAAAATCAATTACTTGGTGAAAATAATAATAATCGGAAAACAATCCAAATATACTATTGAGTTTTGAAAAAATGTAATATTTTTTGGGGTATTTTTTTTCTAGTTTTCTCGATTCGTTTTAGGAGATAGTCTTGAGCCGAAAAAGGTGGAGTTCCGTTCTGAGGAGTTATTTTTTCATAGCTACCATCAGGAAGTAAACGCCAGGACTTAGTGTTGTCCTTCCAATAAATGTTCAATAAATCATAGAGTTCTTTTTTTATGTTTTTATTGTAAACCGGAAAAGCTATTTCAACTCTTCTGTCAAGATTTCTGGTCATCCAATCAGCACTCGAAAGGTAAAATTCATTACTGCCGGCATTTTTGAACATAAATATTCTTGAATGTTCCAAAAATCTTCCCAAGATACTTCGAACTTCGATATTTTCGCTAATGCCGTCTATTCCGGGTCGAAGACAACAAACTCCACGGACAATTAAATTGATTTTGACCCCTTTAGTTGAAGCACGGTATAGAGCTTTAGTAACTTCTTCGTGTGCTATTGAATTCATCTTGGCAAAGATAAACCCTGGATTTTCTGGGGTATGAAGCTCTGCTTCTCTGTTGATTAGTTTGATTAAACTTTGCCTCAGATTAATTGGAGCCACAAGCAAATGTTTCCATTCCTTATAGTAAGAATAACCTGTAAGATAATTGAAAAGATGAATTACTTCCGAAGCTATCTCTTTGTTTGCCGTAAACAGACCTAAATCGGTATAAAGTCTTGCAGTGGTTTGATTATAGTTACCTGTTGCCATATGCACATAAGTCTTCAACATGTTACTTTCTTTTCGGACAACTAAAAGTACCTTGCAATGGGTTTTCAAGCCGAGTATTCCATAGATTACGTGAACGCCAACTTGTTCGAGTTCACGAGCCCAATGAATATTGCTTTCCTCGTCGAATCGAGCTTTTAGTTCAACGAAGGCAGTTACGTCTTTGCCTTTTTCAGCTGCTCTTTTAAGCGCTTCAACAACGGGAGAATTTGTGCCGGTTCGGTATAATGTGATTTTAATAGCAAGAACATCGGGATCATCAGCGGATTCGTTGACAAACCTAAGAACACTGTTAGTGAAAGAATCAAAAGGATGGTGAACTAACAGATCTTTTTCGGTGATAGCAGTGAAAATATTTTTGTTTATGCCTTGTAACTCTGGAAGTATGCGAGTTTGAAAGGGTGTATCCTTTAAGTTTCTGACGTCGAATTTTAATAACTGCAAAAAGTCAGGCAAATTTAATGGTCTGTTCAGGACATAAACATCATCGTCTTCAAGTTCCAGGGACTGTTTAAGCAGTTCGACAAGGTACGAAGGCATCCTGCCGCTAACTTCCAATCTTACGGCTGCGGTTCCCCACTTTCTATGCTTGATTTGTTCTGCGACTTCATCCAGCAAATCTTCTGCTTCGTCTTCAGCTATTTCAACATCTGCATCTCTGGTTACTCTGAATGTGTGTGCTGTTATAATTTCCAAGCCGGGAAATAGAACCTGAGCCTTTGCTTTTATTATTTGTTCTATTAAGACAAAATGATAGCCATAAGGGCGATTAATTCTAACAAATCTCGGAAGAAATGGTGGAAGCTGGATGAAAGCTATTTTTCTCTCTTCGTATTTTTTTTGAGTATCGTTGATCGCAAAAACAATATTTAAACTTCGATTAATCAGTCGAGGAAATGGATGAGCCGGATCTAGACTTAATGGCGTTAATAAGGGCAAGACGGATTCACAGAAGAAAGTGTTTAGTTCATCCTTTTCGTTGTCAGTTAAATCTTTATAGTTATGAAAAAAAATTCCCTCCTTCTCCAAAGCAGGAATTATATCTTCAAGCAAAATTTTTGTCTGTTTTTCATAAAGCGGAATAAGCCTTTTTCTGATTTCCTTTAATTGTTCCTGTGGAGTCATTCCATCAGCTGAAAGTTCAACCACTCCTGCCTGTTTTTGATTTTTTAAACCTGCAACCCGTATCATAAAAAATTCATCCTGATTGGAGCTGAAAATTGTAATGAATTTTAATCGCTCCAAAAGAGGATGCTCTGGGGACTCTGATTCAGCAAGCACACGCTTATTGAATTCTATAAGGCTTAACTCCCTGTTGAAAAAGAGTTTATCTCCGGACTTTAGAAGTATGTCCTCTTGAACGACCGGTTCCATATTAAATTAATCTATATTTAAATCAAAAAATAAAGAACAAAAATTCTGCCAGAATTATAAAGATAATCTTACATTTGGGAGCCTGTTTTTAATAGCTTCTTTTTCTTCGTCGCTTATTTCATTTTTTCTCATTTGCAAGACCTTTAGCTCCGGCATTTTTTCTATATCCTCAGGCAATGATTTTAATTTATTGAAATTGAGAAATATAGTTCTCAAAGCAGGAATTTTAGTTATTTCATTGGGTAATGATTCTATTTCGTTATTATCCATCTTTAATGTTTGAAGTGAAATCATCTTTTCAATCGAAGATGGTAAAGTTTTGAGCTTGTTTCTGCTCATATCCAAAGTGATAAGCATTTTCATTTCTGTAATTTCGGCTGGGAAATCAGTCAGATTACAATTGCTTAGATTTAATGATCTTAAGTTTATTAATTGTGAAAAAGTCTTTGGTAAGTTTGTAATCTTACAATTGTTCATATCTAATTGAACCAAACTGGTTAACTTCCCGATTTCGGGGGGGACATTTTCTGCTTTATTGTTACTGAAATCTAAATTTTGAAGTTTTGTCAACAGAGAAAAACCTTCAGGTAATTTTTGAATCTCATTTGAACCCAGGGTAAGATGTTTTAGCTCTGACAATTGACTGATTTCGTTTGGTAAAGTTGTTAGTAAATTATTTTCCAGCTCTAAAAATTCAAGAGATTTAATTTTTGATATATCCTTTGGAATGGTCTGAATTTTGTTATTTTTTAAATTTAATTTTTTCAGGTTAGCCATTTTTCCGATTTCAGGAGTTATATCCTTAATTTTATTATTGGCAAGGCTTAATGTGGTAACAGAATTCAGTTTTGTAATATTTACAGGGAATGACTCAAATTCATTATCATCTAAAATAAGATCGGTGAGTTTAGTTAATTTTGAAAATTCAGGCGGGATGGTTGTTAATTTATTCGCAGATAATTTAAGGTTACGAAGGTTTTTTAAATTTTCAATTTCTTTGCCGATCGAAGCTATTTTGTTATTGGATAGATCAAGAACTTCTAAATTTTCAAGTTCGAAAAGAACTTTTGGAAATTCAGTGAACCCGTTACGGTTAAAAATAACAATCTTTAATTTTTTTAATTCTTTGAAACCGGCAGGAAGCTCAGTCAGTTGATTGCCACTAAGGTCAATTGATTCAAGCTCCTTGAATTCGCTGATTGTCTCGGGAATCACCTTGAGTCTTTTATTCATAATAATTAGATTCTTCAAAGTAGCGGCTTCTGGAAGTGCTTCCTCGACATTATTATAGCCTAATCTTGCTTTTCGTATGTTAGGGTTAACGCTTGGGGGTTTCATTTTTTGTGCAAATAATTCAATTCCCGCAAAAAGAATCAAAAAGAAAATGATATATCTTTTCATATAATAATAAACTTAATAAATCAAAATACAATGAAATAAATCGTCATTTAAGACAAAAATTGAAGTCTTTTATTTTTTAAACATTCATCAAAGACTTGCTTTTATCAACATTAAACTTTCTTTCTGCCATTCTGGAAAATTTAACAAAAGGAAGCCCCAAAAGGAGATAAATAGCAGCTACAATTATTCCTGTGCCTAAGAAATCGAAATATGTATTTGAGATATAATTATAAACTTTAGTAAGCTCAACCATTGTAATAACCGACACTAATGAAGAATCCTTTAATAATGATATAAAATCATTTGTTACTGGCGGAAGAACCAACCTAATGGCTTGAGGCAGGATAATGTATCTTAGTGCTTGTCCTTTTGTCATTCCGAGCGATATTGCTGCTTCCATCTGTCCTTTATGGACTGAAAACAAACCTGCTCTATAGTTTTCTGCTTCATAAGCAGCATAGTTAAGTCCGAGCCCAAGGACAGCCGCCCAAAAAGGAGTTAAATTGATACCTAATGTTGGAAGTGTGTAAAATATTATCAATAACTGGATTAAAAGTGGCGTTCCTCTTATTATTTCAATATATAATACAGCAAGTTTGGAAAAAGGTGGGGGAGCATAAACTCTGACGAGAGCAACAAACAAGCCGAAAATAATCGCAACAATCATAGCAACCACAGATAATCCAAGGGTTACAAGCGCTGCCTTTCCAAAAAGAGGAAGAAAACTAATGTATCGTTCCATTTGCTCCCAAAAATCAAGATTCCTGCCTTGGGATGAAAGATAAGCCTCAAATTTTGATGGTGGAACATTTGACTCTGACTTGTCGTCAAGATAAATAGCCATCATATAATTCCAAAGGTTCCACTCTTCGAGTATTCTTCTTAATTCTCCTGATTTTGATATTTTTTCAATTGCACGGTTAATATCGTTGTATAATACTGTGTCTTCTTTTCGGATGGCAATACCATAAGAAATTTCACCGATAGGTTGCCCAACAAGTTTATATTGAGGGTTCCACGAGGCATAATATAATGCTATCGGAGCATCAACGAGGCATGCGTCAATACGACCGTTAAGCATATCCTGAAATGCATTTAGTTCGCCTTCATAACTAAGGACTTCAATACCTCCTTTGGCAATAAGTATTCTTTCGGCTAATGAATTCTTTAAAGCTCCTGCTTTTCTGCCAACGAGATCTGCAAGACTATTGATTCGGTTCTCATTTTGTAGCACAACTAATTGCTCGTATGTAAGATAGTATGGTTTACTAAAAAGTACTTGTTGTTTCCGGTCCTCTGTAATTTCAAGTCCATTGATTGCAATATCATAATCTTTTCTGAATAGTCCGGGAATAAGTCCGTCCCACTGATTTTGAACAAAGACAGGTGTTCTGTTTAACTCTTTGCATATTGCTTTGACGATATCAACTTCGAATCCAATATTATTGATTGGAATCTTAGGGTCTTGAAATATATAAGGGGCATTTCCTTCTGCGTCTGCAGCCCACCTTAGAGCTTTGTTATCACTTATTGCATAGTAATAAATCGAAACAAAAGCAAGGAGTATCAAGCTAAGTTTTATATTTTTCTTCATTTCTGTTAATTAAATTATGTATTCATTCAAGCAAAGATAATAATTTTCAATCTTATAAAAATGAAATATTTACAAATCACATCCAACATTAAAATTTATCTGT
>CALHRB010000323.1 GCA_938038165.1 Candidatus Kapaibacterium sp.
TTAAAAAAGAAAGTTAAAGAATCTGATGTTATTTGGCTTGCAACTGACGCCGACCGTGAGGGTGAAGCAATTGCCTGGCACCTCAAAGAAGCATTAAACATTGGTAAAAAGCCGACAAAAAGGATTGTTTTTCGTGAAATAACTAAAACAGCAATTGAGCAAGCGATAAAAAATCCAAGAGAAATAGATGAAAATTTAGTAAATGCTCAGCAAGCCCGAAGAATCCTCGATAGACTTGTCGGCTTCGAGCTTTCACCGGTTCTTTGGAAAAAAATCAAAAGAGGTTTATCTGCAGGAAGGGTTCAATCCGCAGCTGTTAGGCTTGTTGTTGAACGTGAAAGAGAAATAGATAGCTTTAATTCAAAATCCTCATTCAAAATTTCTGCTTTCTTCGATTTAGGAAATGGCAAAACTTTAAAAGCTGATCTACCAAAGAATTTCGAATACGAAGAAGATGCAATACAATTCCTCGAAAATTGCAAAAATGCCGTTTTTACTCTATCAAACATCGAAGTAAAAACTGAAAAACAAAAACCTTCGGCACCATTTACCACCTCGACTTTACAGCAAGAAGCAAGTCGTAAACTCGGTTTTTCGGTAACTCAAACTATGACAGTTGCCCAAAAACTTTACGAGGCTGGAAAAATTTCCTATATGAGAACCGATTCTACAAATCTTTCTGAAGAAGCCTTGCAAAAAGCTGCCTCTGAAATCAAAAATTCTTTCGGCGACGAATATCTCAAGTTGAGACAGTATCAGGTTAAATCCGAAATTGCTCAGGAAGCTCATGAAGCTATAAGACCAACCGATTTTTCTGTTCAGGATGTTGGGATGGGTAGAAATGAACAGAGATTATACAATCTAATCTGGAAAAGGGCAATTGCCTCCCAGATGGCAGAAGCTTTGATTGATAAAACAATTGCCACAATATCAATCTCAACAGTCCCTCAAAATTTGATTGCTACCGCAGAATCTATAAAATTCGATGGCTTCTTAAAAGTATATATGGAGTCCAAAGACGAGGAAGAAGAAGATGAAAATGGAACAAATCTGATCCCAAAGTTGGACATCGGTCAAAAGCTTAATTTAAAAGAGATGAAGGCAACCGAAAAGTTCACTAATCCTCCCCCAAGATATACCGAAGCAAGCCTTGTTAAAAAACTCGAAGAACTCGGAATTGGAAGGCCTTCGACCTATGCTCCCACAATTTCAACAATACAAAAAAGGGGTTATGTTATCAAGGAATCAAGAGAAGGCAAGGAAAGATTTTTCAAAGAATTTATTTTGCATAACAATCAGATAACGCTAAATACCAATAAATCCATTACTGGAACCGAGAAAAATAAGCTCTATCCAACAAGCATAGCTATGATTGTTAATGATTTTCTGGTTGAGCATTTTTCCGAAGTTGTTGATTATTCATTTACTGCTAACATCGAAAAGGAATTAGACGAAATCGCTCTTGGCGTAAAACAGTGGCAGAAGATGCTTGCAGCTTTCTATAAAGATTTTCATAACGACGTTGAAAAAACCACTGAAAAAAAACGTTCAGAAGCTATTTCGGTCAGAGAATTAGGCATTGACCCAAAAACCAAGCAAAAAGTATATGCCCGTCTTGCCAGATACGGTCCTGTTGTGCAGATTGGCGAAAGCAATAATGGCTCCAAACCAAAATTTGCAAGTTTGAAGCCTAACCAATTGATAGAAAATATAACTTTAGAAGAAGCCTTGGATCTTTTCAAGCTTCCAAGAGAAATTGGCACTTTCGAGGGAAAACCTATGATTGTTTCAAAAGGCAGGTTCGGACCATATATCCTGCACGATTCATCTTTCTATTCCCTCGGCAAAGATGATGACCCATTCAGCATCGAGCAGGACAGGGCTGTCGAAATTATTCTTGAAAAAAGAAAGAAAGATGAAGAAAAAATAATTAAAGTATTCAATAATAACCCCGAATTGAAAATCCTAAAAGGACGCTGGGGACCATATATATCCTATAAATCCGAAAATTTTCGTCTTCCCAAAAATTTCGACCTGACTGACATATCCTATGATGAAGTGATGGAGATTGTAAAAGGTTTTGAAACAAGTAAGTCAGTAAAAAAATCAAAAAAATAAACTTTACGCTGCAATTATTCCGTTTTGCTCTTTGAATTGGAGTTGATATAGACGGGCATAGATTCCGTTCATTTCGAGTAATTCGTGATGCGTTCCGATTTCCCTGACTTCTCCGTGATGTAGCAAAATGATTTTATCAGCTCGTTGAATAGTTGACAATCTATGAGCTATAACTATAGAAGTTCTGTTGGTCAGTAATTTTGCAAGCGATTCTTCTATTATTTTTTCTGTATTTGTGTCAATATTCGAGGTTGCTTCGTCAAGAATTAATATGTTGGGATCCGCCGCAAAAGCCCGTGAAAACGCTATTAATTGTCTCTGACCGGCTGAAAGAGTAACACCTCGTTCCATAACTTCTGTTGAATATTTATTCGGAAGTGCTTCAATAAAATCTTTTGCTCCGATAGCTTCGGCTGCAGATTCTATTACATCGCTTGTGATATATTCTTTACCAAGCGAAATATTTTCAGCAATATCCCTTGAAAAAAGGAATACATCCTGCATAACCAGTGCAATTTTGCTACGGAGTGACTTTTGGTCAATATCCCTTATGCTTACTCCATCAATCAGAATGTCACCGCTTTGAAATTCATAAAATCTGCAAAGTAAATTAATTAGGGATGTCTTTCCTGCACCTGTAGCACCTACTATGGCAACTGTTTCACCCTTGTTTATCTTGAAAGAAACATTATTAAGCACATATTTAGAATCATCATAGGAAAAAGAGACATTTTTGAATTCAATACTTTGGTTCAATTTTTCGAAAATTTTAGCATCGGGTCTGTCATCCAAAGTTTCTTTGTTATCCAGAAGGCTAAAAATCCTTTCCGATGAAGCCATTGCACTTTGCAAAGTTGTGTATTTTTCTGTTAAATCTCTTATTGGTCTGAAAAACATTTCGGCATACTGAATGAAAGCAATGAGTATCCCGACTGTCATTTGCGAGGTAAGTATATTATTTGCAGTGTACCAAAGAACAATAACCAATGCAACAGAACTCATAAATTCAACGAAAGGAAAGAAAAGAGAGTAATAATTTATTGTTTTAATCCAGAGCTTTCGGTTTTTCCTATTAATTACCTCGAATTCACTGTTTAGCTTGTCTTCATTTGTGAAAATCTTGACTGTCAGGATTCCCGATATAAACTCATTGAGGAAAGAATTCATCGAAGCAACATTTAGCCTGATATCTCTGAATACGACTCTAACTTTTTTCCTGAAAATTGATGTAACAAATATTAAAACCGGCAGGAATGATAATGTTAAAAGTGTTAATTTCCAATCGGTATAGAACATAAAAATTATTATCCAAAGGATAAGCAGTAGGTCTGCAATAATCATTACAACTCCAGACGAGAACAAATCGTTGAGCACCTCAACGTCATTGGTTACTCTTGTAACAAGCCTTCCAACTGGATTTTTATCAAAGAATTTTATCCTAAGGGATTGAATATGAGAAAATAACCTGACTCGTATATCATAGAGCACCCTTTGCCCGACCCATTGCATTAAATAAGTCAAACCGAATTGTAATGCACCGTGAAATAACATTACACCAACTATTAAGCTAACAATCCAGACTAATCCATCCCAGTTACCAGGTGAAATATAATCGTCTATGGCAATATGAGTCAGATAGGGCCTTAATGGTCCGAGAGCTGAAGTTCCTAAAGTAAGAATAATTGATAGAAAAACATATTTTCTGAATGGTTTAAGAAAAACAAGAAGACGCTTCAATAACTTAAAGTCAATTTCTTTATATTCAACTTCCTGCTGTGTCTGTTTTTCGCTCATTCCTGATTTTAATAATCAAAATGAAAATTAACGGATGATAGTTCAATTTGTTGAGGTAAACCATAAAATATAATTAAGTCCCTCGTAAAAATATTCAATCATTTATAATATTGTTATAAAATTTTATTAAATTATTATTTTTAAAAAATAAAAATCCTGTTGCATGATAGAACATTATGTAATTATCGGTATAACTATTGCTGCTCTAATACTATTTGCTTCAGAAATCATCCGTGCAGACTTTATAGCAATCTTTGTTGCACTAACATTAATGATTTTAGGATATGTTAC
>CALHRB010000324.1 GCA_938038165.1 Candidatus Kapaibacterium sp.
ACCATAGACTGTTTCATTAATCATCAGGACAGGAGCAAGAGCACAAACACCAATACATCTTGCACCTTCAATCGAAAATACACCGTCTGAAGTTGTTTCTCCTATATCAATACCAAGTTCGTTTTGAAAGGCTTTCAAAACCAGGTCAGCACCTTTAACGAAGCAGGCTGTTCCAAGACATATTGAAATATGGAAATAGCCTCTTGGTTTTAACCTGAAATAGTGATAAAATGTAGCGACACCACTCACAAACGAAGTTGGCACTCTCAGCTTTTGAGCAACTTCATACATATTTTCCTGAGAGAGAAATCCATATTTTTCCTGAATTTTGTGGAGAATTGCTATCAGAAAGCTTTCAGGGTGTTCCTGTTCTTTACACCAATCTATATAATCTATTATTTCTTTATCTAAATTATAATCTTCTTCGTACATATTAAATTCCTTTCGGTAATCTTGGATGATAATGAGTATGAAGTAATTTGTATGCTAATTCTCCGCCGGGAGTGCCAAGGTATTCTTCGTATAATTTTTCGATATATGGATTCTCATGTGCCCTTCGGATTGACTTGTTTTCATCTATATCATACAAAGCCTTAGCTCTTAATTTAATCATATTTTTATCAAGCGGATAAATAAATTCTCCGACATCAGGTATGGGCTGACCACCTCCAGCAACACAACCACCGGAACAAGCCATAATTTCGAGAATATGATATTCTTTTTCTTTGTTTTTAACTTTGTTAAGAATAGTTTTAGCATTGTTCAAGCCATTTGCAATTGCAATATTTAAAACTTTGTCACCAATTTTTATTGATGCTTCTCTTAATCCTTCGACATTCCTTATATCAAAATATTCAAGCTCCTGATTTTGGCTGCCTGTAAGTTTTGCCTGACAAGTTCTCAAGGTTGCTTCCATCACTCCACCGGTAGAACCAAAAATATCACCGGCACCGGTCGAAAAACCTAAAGGTAAATCGAAATTTCCTTTGGGTAAATGGTTGAAATCAATACCATAAGCTTTAATCATCCAAATTAGTTCCCTTGTTGTGATAACAGCATCAGTATAGGGGTAACCACCTTCAACATTATAATGTTCTGGTCTTCTTGATTCAAATTTCTTAGCTGTGCAGGGCATAACTCCCACAACAAATATCTTCTTTGGGTCAAGATTGTTTTTTTCAGCATAGTATGTTTTAAGCAATGTAGAGACCATTTGCATAGGTGATTTGCACGTTGAAGCATTTGGAATCAATTCAGGGAAGAAATGTTCGAGAAATTTTATCCAGCCGGGTGAACATGAAGTAATCATTGGTAAATTCTCACCAGTCTCCATTCTTTTAAGAAATTCAATAGATTCCTCAACTATTGTTAAATCCGCCCCGAAATTTGTATCGAAGACTGCATCAAAACCGAGCCTTCTTAGTGCAGTTATCATTTGGCCAGTTCCATTAACTCCAGGGGGATGTCCGAAACCTTCAGCGATTGCTGCTCTGATAGATGGAGCAGTTTGAGCTATGACAAAGATATCAGGATTGTTCAAGGCATCCCATATTTTTTCTGTGTAGTCTTTTTCTGTAAATGCTGCAGTAGGACAGACATTAATACACTGTCCACATTTGACACAAACTGAATTTTCCATAGAGGATAAAAAGGCTGGAGTAACGATAGTATTTACACCTCTGTGGTGCTGGCTTAGATTATAAACCCCCTGAACGTTGGCACATACACGAATACACTGTCCGCATATTATACATTTTTCTGCATTTCTTACAACAGAATCGCTTGACAAGTCAAGCTCATGGGATTTTCTAACGCCTTCGAAGAGTCTTTCCCTTACCCCTAATTTATAGGATAGTGCCTGTAGTTCACAATTTCCATTTCGGACGCATAACTGACAATCCATAGGGTGATTATCAAGCATAAGTTCAACCAGATCTCTTCGTGCTTGTCTGATCTCTGGTGAGTTTGTCTTGATTTTCATTCCGTCGAAAACTTTCGTTGAACAAGATGGAAGGTAATTATAAATACCATCAACCTCAACTATGCATATCCTGCAAGCTCCTTCATTCGACAGAATAGGATGGTAGCATAATCTTGGAATATGAATTCCAACTTTATCGCATGCTTCCATTATTGTTGAATTTTCTGGAACTTCAAGATTGATATCATCTATTTGAATACTTATTTTATTCATTTTACCCTCTGAGTTATCTTTTTATTATAGCATCAAATTTACAAGCATTAAAACATTCACCGCATTTTATACAAAATTCCTGTATAATCGTATGAGGTTTTTTGGGTAATCCATTTATGCATGAAACCGGACATCTTCTTTGACATAATAAACAACCGGTACATAGTTCGGGAACTATGGTATAAGTAATTAATTGTTGACATTTCTGTGTAGGACATCTTTTTTCTTTAATATGTATTTCAAATTCTTCACGAAAATTATGCAATGTGCTTAGTATGGGGTTTGGTGCTGATTGTCCTAAGCCACAGAGGGAAGTTCTTTTAACCAGATTAGAAAGCCTTTCTAATTTGTCCAGATCTTCCATTACAGCATTACCATTGGTTATACGCTCAAGAATTTCAAGCATTCGATAAGTACCTTCACGGCAGGGAAGGCACTTTCCGCAAGATTCGTCCTTGGTGAACTCGAGGAAGAATTTTGCTGTTGAAACAATACAATCTGATTCATCCAGAATAATCATTCCACCTGAACCCATCATGGATCCAGCGGCTTTCAAAGACTCATAATCTACAATAGTATCTATTTTGTCATAAGGGATGCATCCTCCTGATGGACCACCAGTTTGAACGGCTTTCAATGATTTATTTTCGGGAATTCCTCCGCCAATATCGTAAATTATTTCTCGTAGTGTAGTTCCCATAGGAACTTCAACCAGCCCAGTATTTTTAACCTTACCAGCCAATGCAAAGACTTTTGTTCCTTTGCTTCGTTCTGTGCCTATTCTTGAAAACCAATCAGCTCCATATAACATTATTGCTGGAACATTAGCCCAAGTCTCAACATTATTTATACATGTTGGATGACCCCAAAGTCCAACTTTGGATGGATAAGGCGGTCGCATTCTTGGTTGACCTCTTTTTCCTTCTATTGAATGTATTAAAGCGGTTTCCTCACCACAAACAAAAGCACCTGCTCCAAGTCGTATCTCAATATCAAACGAAAAATCTGAACCGAGAATATTTTTACCGAGAAAATTCTTTTCTCTTGCTTTGTTTATTGCATTTTCTATTCTTTTAATTGCTAATGGATACTCAGCCCTAATATAAACGAAGCCTTTGGTTGCTTGCATTGCATAAGCACCAATAGTCATGCCTTCAACAATACTAAATGGGTCACCTTCTAAGGCACTTCTGTCCATAAAAGCACCTGGATCACCTTCATCGGCATTACAAATAACATATTTAATTGGATCGGGATTTTCCGTTACTGTTTGTTTCCATTTTAAACCGGTTGGATAGCCTCCACCACCTCTGCCTCTTAGACCGGATTTGGAAATAGTTTCAATGATTTCGTCAGGTTGAACCCCATCAAGACAATTAGCAAGGGCTTCAAAACCTTTTGCATGAATATAATCTCCCAGATCTTCAGGGTCAATAATGCCGCAATTCCTTAATGTGATTCGTGTCTGCTTGTTAAAAAATGAAACATCTCCATAAAATTTAATAAATTGCTCTGTTAGGTGTTGAGTGTGCCTTATATGCTCTTCATCAATTTGGTTTTTGATGAAGTGCTTATCAAAAATTTGTTCAAGCTCTTCTAATGATTTGAATGAATAAATTACATTTTCGGGGAACACCATCATAACACCGTTGTTATTTCTCTCTTCAGATGAACACAAGCCAATGCATCCTCCCTGCAAAATTCTGATTTCATCATCAGACAAATTATTTTCTTTCATTTTCTTTGAGAAAACTTCTGTGAATTTTTCGTTTATCTTGCAATTGGAAGATGAGCAGAAAGTTACCACGTGAGAATATAGCTTATCGGTTGTTTTATCGAGCATAAGGCTTGTTACAGGTTTTTTCCCAAGAATATGTTCCTGAAAGATTTGTGGAACTTTTTCGGTATAGACCTGTTTGTATTTAACCGGAATGCTGTCCGGCATAAACACACCGACAATTGGTTCCTGTGAGCAACGTCCTGTGCATCCTGTTTGCTTTATAATTATATCAGACCTGCCCGAAGCATTTATTAACTTTTCAAATTCAGCCCTTACTGCATCAGAACCTGCAGCTTTTTCACAAGTGGCAGAACCAATCTGGATGATTATTTTTTCTTGCTTCTGTGCATCAGTTGATGCCGGATCAAGCTCATTTTTTAATTTATTGAAAATATCTATTATTTTTCCCATATTTTTTTAGTTTATTTTTACATCAAATACAAACTATTAAATTTAAATTGATTTAAATAGATTGTCAGTTAGACTGTAATCTTAATGTTGCAGGCTGGCAAAATTTTCGACTTTCAATATTTAATTCTTGATAGATAAAAATTGTTCAGATCGAGCAGAATATGGTTTAATCCCAAAAATGATTTCAAGGGGCAATAATATTTTAAGTTAAAATCGGGTTTTAAATTTGTAAGAATAAATTTGCACCGGGTCCAAGGGGTATTTCAAGCAGGAACCATAGAATAAAAAGTAAAGTCCAAACCAAAAAGAAAGCAATAGAATAAGGAAGCATGGTTGAAATAAGTGTCCCTATCCCTGCTTTCTCGTCATATTTGTGAATAAAGGCTATAATTAAAGCAAAATAGGACATCATAGGAGAAATTATATTTGTAGCACTATCGCCAACTCTGTAAGCAGCTTGAACAAGTTCGGGTGAATAACCCAGCAACATAAACATCGGAACAAATACCGGTGCCATAATTGCCCATTTGGCAGATGCGCTACCAATAAATAAGTTTAATATACCAGTAATTACAATAAAAACAAGAAGTAATGGAATTGGTCCTAAACCTGAGGCTTTCAGTAGCATGGCACCTTCGACGGCGATTATTTGTCCTAAGTTTGTCCAGTTAAAAAAGGCAACAAATTGTGCGGCAAAGAAAACTAAAACAATATATGAGCCCAGACTCTCCATTGATTTATTCATTCCTTTAATAATATCTGTATCTTGTTTAATTGTTTTGGCTCCGATGCCATAAGCCAGACCACCAATGAAGCCACCAAGAAAAATAAAGGTTACAATGCCCTTCAAGAACGGTGATTTTAGGACACTTCCTGTGTTGGAATCCCTTAAAAAACCATTTTCGGGAATAATTCCAAGCAGAATGATTATTAAAAAAATTGTTAAAGCGATAGTGCTGTAAATAAGTCCTTTTCTTTCATCATTACTGATTGCTTTTATCTCTTCTTGTTCAACAGTTCCTTCATATTTCCCTAATCTGGGAACAATTATTTTTTCGGTTACTATTGTGCCGGTTATTGAAATAAAGAAAGTTGATACGAACATAAAGTAATAATTTACAGCCGGGTTAACATCATAGCTTGGATTAATGATATGAGCAGCTTCCTGGGTTAAGCCAGCCAGGAGAGGGTCGATTGTTCCAAGCAAAAGGTTAGCACTATATCCCCCTGAAACACCAGCAAATGCTGCAGCTAATCCTGCTATCGGATGTCTGCCAACTGCAAGGAATATCATCGCGGAGAGCGGAACCAGAAGAACATATCCAATCTCACTTGCTGTGTTCGAGAGTATTCCTGCGAATACTATAACGAAGGTAAGTAGTTTTTTGGGTGCCTTAATTACAATGATTCGTAGTATGGTTGCGATAAGACCACTATGTTCCGCAACAGCTATTCCAAGCAATGAGACAAGTACTGTTCCAAGAGGAGCAAAATTCGTAAAATTGGTAACTATATTTGTAATAATTTTATGAATTCCATCGACTGATAAAAGATTCATAGGTTTGACTTCTTTATTTGAGCCGGGCAGGATAACTGAAAAATCAAAAAGTGAAACTACCCAGGAAAGAATTATAACTCCAATAGCGAACAATGCAAACAAGGTTATTGGACTGGGTAATTTATTTCCAATTTTTTCAATTATTGCCAGTGATTTGTCAATTATCTTATAATCAGCCTTATTTTTCATTT
>CALHRB010000325.1 GCA_938038165.1 Candidatus Kapaibacterium sp.
ATTATAAAGCCATGACTGAATGCCAATTTGGCTATAATTTCATATATTTTTATGTTTTCAATTGAAAGCAGTGGAACTTTGAGTTGATTTTGTTAGGCAATAATTACAGGTTGGTTAATATTGAAGTTTTAAATTGTTTTATAATTCAATTGTTTTTCTTTCACTACCGATGAATTCAAGAGCAACATCAAAAATTGTTTAATTATAGAATTTCTTGATTTTTGCGAATTTAGTAATAAAATTTTGTTCGGTGTAACAAAATTATACCTTCTGAATTTATATATTTAAATCACAATATTTTATTAATATTTTTTTGGAGGTATAATACAATGAAGAAATTCTATTTTACAACTTTGATGCTTTTGGCTCTATTTGTGGTTATGAGCCTGAAGTTGTTTTCACAACAGCCACCATATCAGCCTCTCAACTTTATGGCTGTTCAGGTCGAGACTAATAGCGGAAACAAAATAAAACTTACTTGGAACAAGAATCCACAGGGACCAGCAGTTGAATTCTTTAGGATTTTCAGGGCATCCGGGTCAACAGATGATTTATCTCAATTCCAAAGAATTGCTGATGTAAAAGCTGAAGAAAGTCAGGACGAGTATGATTTTTATGACTATCCTGGTGCGGATGGAAAATATACATACTACATACTGTCAGTAAATATTTTCGATAATGAATTGTATTTTAGCGAAAGGACTAATTTCAAAACAATCAAATTTTTTGGCTCTTATGTCATAAAAATAATATCTCAACCCAAAGAAACTGCAACAGCAGGTAAAGAATATGTTTATGAAGTAGTAGCTGAAACAAATTTGCCGAATAATTGTTCACTCAAATATGAATTATATGGCGATTATCCCGATGGCATGACTATTAATCAGCAAACTGGCAGATTATCATGGATTCCCAAAAAAGATGGCCGCTACTACGTAAAAGTTAAAGTCTATGCAGATTGTGATATAAATGTGGAACCGGCTTATCAAAAATTTACCATTATTGTTGGAACCGGATCAAACGGAAAAGTCAAATTTGTTACTGAGCCTAATACCAAAGGTGAAATTGGGGTTCAATGGAGTTATAAATTTAAAGCTGAATCAGATGTTGACTGCCCGATAAAATATATGGTTATGTCAGAGATAGATGGCTTGAACTGGGATAAAGAAACAAATACTCTTACTTTCACGCCGCAGCAAAGTGGATACTACCGAATACAAATCAAAGCTATACTTGAATGCGACGAAAAAGTTTATGTAGTTCAGGAATTCAAAGTTATTGTAGGCAATGTTGAAAAATATTGTGCCAAAATCACAGGCACTGTTAAGGATGGCGAGGGAGAATCAATAAAATCTGGAACTGTTAGAGCATGGCTTATTTCAGACAATAATAAGGAAACACCAGTATATAAAACATCAATCGAGAGAGGTTTCTTTACTCTCAAATTAAACGAAGGGAAATATATAATTGATGTTGATGGTGAACTTTTCTATCACGAATGGTACGAAGATGCTGAGGAAGTGGCTGATGCCAAAAGAATTGACGTAAAATGCAACGATGAACTCAGTATAAATATCGTTGTTGAAAGAAAGCCAGAGCCAAATTATTATGTTGTATCCGGGACAGTCCTCTCTGAATCAGATAATGAGCCAATTTATGCAAAAGTTGAATTTATTATCGTTGAATTATTCAAAAACGATGGTAAATACGAAAGTTTCTATGCAAAAACCAATAATAATGGTGAATATGAAATTAAACTGCCGGACAAATGGACCTACAAAGCCAGAGCTATTCCTCTTGTTGATGGATATGCCGAGCAATATTATGACGGTGTAACATCTATCTTTGAAGCTGACTTGATTGAGCTTACACAAAATGTTACTGGTATTAATTTTAAATTGAAAAAGCTTAACTCATATTCAAATGGTTTGTCAGGTAAAATGGTCGCTGATGCTACTGGCAACTACATCAGAGGTTTGGTAACTGCCTATCTTGTTAGTGCAAGTGATGGGAATGAATATAAATTCTCAAAAATAGCAGAAACTGATGCAGAAGGTAAATTTAAATTTACTAATCTCATACCCGGCGATTATGTCTTAATGTCAGTTCCATTTTCTAATTCCTATGTTCCCGGTTATTACAAACAGAATTCTGTTGCTGCACTGAAATGGAGGGACGCTACAAAAATTACTGTTGGTAATTCAATGTTAGACGAAGTATTCACTATCAGACATAAACTTCGCAATGGTTACAAGGGCATAATCAGAGTTAAAGGTAATGTAATAGATATTTCAACAAACTTTGGCAAGGGTTCAGAAAACAGCCAAGGCACAAAACCTGTTGCCGGTGCTTTTGTTTATGTCATTGATGAGAATGGTAATATTTCAGATTTCACATTTAGCAGTACAACAGGTTCATACGAAATGGTTGAATTAGGATCAGGAAAATATACAATCTATGTTGACAAGGTTGGGTATGGTTCTTATTCTAAACAAATCTATACCGATTACTCTCAAAATTACGATATTGCTGTTGATTTGCCAATAATGCTTGAAGAACCTGCTTCAGTTGATGATAATCAGGTTTTATCAGGAATGAACATTTTCCCAACTCCTGCAAGTGATTTCATTAATCTTGAACTTAATGCTGAAGATGGTGTATTAGACATTGAAATTTTAGATTTAACCGGTAACCTATTATTAACACAAACCATGCCAATGAAACAGGGATCTAATTTAATAAGGCTTCCGTTAAATACATTTCCGACTGGCTTATATTTCATTTACGTCAGAGATGGTAAACAATTCAGAGCAAGTAAATTCAGTATAATTCGTTAATAATAAATCAAAAATACAAAAAAGATGGGCTTCTCAGAATTGGGAAGCCCATTTGTTTTGACCGTATATAATTTATAAATTATTTGTTATTAAATAAAGGTGATTCCTTAATTTGACCAAAACCTGTAATAACAACTTCGGGCATATCAGGAGAATCGGTATTAATTTTTAAGGTGCAATTAAAATAACCTGACTTTTTCGGAGTAGTTTTTGCGGTAATGTCAATTTCCTCGCCCGGTTTTAAAGTTTTTTCGCCTTTTAAATTAATAAAAACATCGTCAGGTGTCATTTCGATTTTTGAAAGCTTTACAGGTTTGTTAGTATTATTTTTTAATTTAAGAGTTGAAGTAGCTTCTTTGCCAACAGTCATTTCATTAAATGGGAAATATGTGGTTGGACTTACTTCAATTGGCTGAAACACATTAGCTTTCAAAAATAAAATTTTGTTAGGGTTATTCGGGTCATTTGAAGAAATTCTTATGCTTTTCATAACGTCATGCTGACCAGCACTAATTCTGAGTGTAACATCTAAATTGGCAATCTCGCCAGGGTTTAGTTCTGATTTGTCAAGTGGAGCAGTTGTGCAACCGCAACCTGGCTTAACTTCATTAATTATAAGTTTTTCAGTACCGCTGTTTTTTATCTGAATTTTTGCTTTTAGTGGATTTTCGCTTATTGAGACTTTTTTCCAGTCGTATGTGTCGCCTCCAACAATTTCTATTTTTGGTTGAGATTTTGCTGAAAGAACAAAAGCAAAAATAAAAACAAATATTAAAGTATATCTTTTCATAGCTTCACCGCAATATTTTAAAACAAATTTTTTGACGTAATATATATTTTTATAGTGTTAAAAATACAATTTAATAATAATTTCTTATAATTGTCATCGATATTCCAGACTAAAAAAAATAATTTTCTGTAATAAACTGATTTGAATTTCGTAATTTTGACTGATTGAACTGATTTAAGTAAGCGATTCAAGAGAAATGAAATTAACCAAAAACAATAGGTATGTTCGGATTTTTTTAACTCTGGTCGCCATCATTATAATGACCAATAACCTTAGTTCGCAGCCATCATCTCTTATTGTAAATGACAAAACCCCATCTGATACAATTGATATGGGACTAACTTTGAATGGTGTTCCAGTAATTACTACTTTTAATCTATGGAATACAGGAAATATAGATTTAAGAATGTGGCCCACAAATATATATTCATTTGCCATAACACCAACAACAATACCCGGGCATTCAGATGACCATTTTGAGTTTGATCCTGAAACTGTTCCGGACTTTTTATTAAAGCAAGGAGAAAGTAGAAAGTTCTCTATTAGATATAATTCAAATCCCTCGCCCGTCTTTCCTGTTGGAAAAAAATATGCACGGGCAAGGATTGGACTTGCTGAAAGGCTTCCTCTAAGTGATAATGACCTGGCAAGAGGTTACCGAGATTTTCTGCTTATTGTCCGAAAAACAAATAAATTTATTGATGGCTACGAAAGTATCATCAATTTCGATTCAGTTTATGTTAATCCGGTTGATACTAACAGAAAAATATGGAAAGTGCAAAACAATATTGAGGAAGAATTAGATATAGAATCAGTAACCTTTGACAGAAAAATTCCAAGAACAAATCCTCATTTATTTTCAAGTGTAATTCAAACCCCATATAAGCTTTCCCCTGAAAAAAGGACTGTTGATTTTATTATTCGATATTATCCTATAGAACTTGGTTTCGATTCAGCTTACACATTAATAGAGTTTAGACCTAATCCAAAAACTGAACCGGAGAAGAAAGATAGTTGCTTTGTAGGTATTTCCGGAGTTGGAGTTCAGCAGAAACTTATTATAATTGACAGCCGTAATGCCCAGATAAAACAAGATACAATAGACTTAGGAAACATCAGGGTTAAAGAGAAAAAGGATATAGAACTTGTATTTCTTAACTATGGAAATATTCCTTTCGGAGCCATAAAGCAAGATATTTACGAAATAGGTTCTGATGATAAAGCCGATGGTTTTACATTTACAAGAAAATTAAGTGATACAACACATTTACAACCATCTAGAACCGACACTGTTAAATTCAGTTTTACCCCCACCGAAAGAAAAAACTATCTTGTTAGATATGTAATTGAAAGTGATATATCAAAAAGAAAAATTTATGGGTATCCGGATTCTGTCAAAAAACTTACCTTTTATATTAAAGGAGTCGGTGTGGAGCCTTTTCCGGTAGTTCAGGATACCATTGATTTTGGCAGTATAGTTATGAACAGGGGGGATTGTCCCGCCCGGCGTGACAGTCTTATCCCTGTATTTAATCAAGGTAATATGATTCTTGAGATAAAAAAACTCGAGATAAAGCCCGAATTCCCGCTTACACCTTTCAGAATATTAACCGAAAATTTTAATATTCCTCCAAGGTCTGTTGATACTCTGAGAATTATTTTTGATGCTCTCGATAGTCAACCAGCTGAGTTTGAAGCTGTGCTATGGATCTATTCAAATTCCACCAAACCAAGAGATACAATTAAAATTATTCTAAGAGCAAAAGGAGTCAAACCCGATCCGATAAGTGTTTCATTACCTCCTGATATAAGAGCTAAACCGGGAACAAGAATAGAAATTCCGATTTTAGTCGAAAAGAGTAAAGTATCTTTAGCAAAAAGCTATATTGATACTCTTGATTACGAGCATACACTTTTAAAATATATTGGTTACGAAAAAATCGGTACAGCAGCAGAGTTAGTTCAGTTCACTAATTCATACATCAAGGAAGATGAAAACGGCGGAAGGCTTTTCATTCAACTTAATGATGATAAATATCTTTTACCGAATGATACTCTTATAAAATTGCGGTTCAATACTTTTTTAGGTGAGAAAATTTTAACACCGATTAACCTCCTTAATCCAAAATTCGGAGATGGCATTTGCACAAATATTCTTACACCTCAAATTTCACGTGCTTTTTTCTCTCTTGATTCTGTCTGTGGTCTTGAATTCAAAGTGGGACCGAGGCAAAGTCAATTCATTTTCAAACTTGATGATATTTATCCTAATCCAACAAGTGAAAAGATTGAACTGAAATACAATATAGCATTTGAAACCGATGTTCAGTTTGCAATTTATAATAGTTTTGGTGAATTGGTTTTTAACCACACCGTTACCGGTCATCAATCAGGGGAATTTTCAAAGCTTATAGCAACAGATAAATTTTCAAAGGGACTTTATATTTTCGAGATGAGAGCCGGTATATTCAGACAAACAAAAAATTTTTTATTAATCAGGTAGTTCTGAGGTCTTAGATTGAAAAAAATATTTACAATTGTCATTTTTATTTGTTTATTTATATTTTCTCAAGATAGACTATTTGGACAAGGATTTGATTGGCAGTATTCTCCACGTTTACCTTTCGAAACACCAACTTTTTTTGTAGGATTGAACGGAAATTTGGCTTATTATTTGCACAATGGATCAATTGATTTTAGGGAGATTTACAAATGCTGCACATTTACTCAAGGAACTGGTTTCGGATCTATATTCGGAATCAATGCTGAATATTGGAAAACTGCTACAATTGCTCTTGGCGGTTCTTTGTCTTACATGACTATAATTGGGTATTTCGAAGCCGATGGTGAAGCTCTTCCTGTTTACCCTACAGGCCTTTTCTACTATAAGAATGAATTTAGTACAAAACTTTCATATATCACAATTGAAATGGATGCCAAATACAGGCTCTTTTTAACCCATTTCTTTGCTGGTGTTGGTATTAGATTGGGATATTTAGTTTCAAATAAAAGCGAGTTCTTTGAAAAAATTGTTTCACCCCCTGAGGCAAGATTCAATGATGGCAGTCAAAGAAGAACTATTGCCAATGGAGTCATCTCTGACATTCAACCAATTTTCTTCACTCCAAAGCTAAATTTAGGCTATGATTTCAATTTAGGTTTGGGAACCTATTCATCCATCTTCTTTTCTGCTGGTCTGCCAATCGTAAATATTACAAGGGACGCCCAATGGCTCAGCTGGATTTTTCAGCTTAACATTAAAGTTTTCAAGGGTTGGTAAATTTTGTTTTTGATCAATATTTAATTTTGCCTTTTCTTGATATTTTTCTGCTAAACTAAAACAAGCAATTTGGTATAATACCGCCAAAAATTTATCTCACCGAATTTTTTTCTTATATTTTACTAAAACTATATTGAGAGAAAAAAATTTTTTTTCCCACACTTGATTAAAAAAAGTCAAAAATAGAACTTTGAAATAAAATTTTAATTTCTTATATTTAAAATTAGATTACATTAAAAATCTATTTATATTCATTTCTTAAACTAAATATTCATGTTTTCCTCTTCGAAATATAATGCAAGTACATGAAATCATGTACTTGCATT
>CALHRB010000326.1 GCA_938038165.1 Candidatus Kapaibacterium sp.
ATTGGCTATATTATATTTTCCCTCAAGATTTAAGTAAACCAGTTTTAAATCTATGTCTATTCCCGCCCCTAATCCGAAACCGGCTCTTGCATCAGTTACTCTCGGATCAATTTCTACTCCTGTTAAAGGAATTTCTTTGAAATCTATTGAATTTGAAATTATTGTATAAGCTAAATCTGCTGTCAAATATGGACTTATAATTCCTTGATATAAAAATAAATTTATTCCTGCTGATATAGGAATGACATTTTGTGTGGCTTTTAATCTTATTAGGGTATCTCCGGATTTCGAGTTTAATATTTCAATAGTTGTTTGAGGAAATTTATTCCAAATGATTCCACCAACAAAAAATAGGTTATCACTTATATTAAGCCTTAACTTCATCCCGATATGATAACCAATTTTAGTTGATTCCCTTACAAGATTTCCGAAATAGTCAGGTTTCTTCAAATCGAGTTTTTCGGTATTATAAACATCGTTAATTTGATTATTGGGTGTTGATATTCCAGCGTGAAAACCAATTCCCAATTGTGAATATGCTAAGTGGCTGAAAAATATGAATACTAAGATGAGGAGTATTTTTTTCATATTATCAAAATAAAATAAAAAAAAAAATAATCGTTTGAATAAAATTTAAACCTATTCAGATTTATTTTAACGTTTAGAATTTAAGAATGTTTCATATTTTTATTACAAGGAGAATTTTATGAGAATTATGAAAATGAAATTTCCGTTGGTCATCATTATGATGACAGTGCTGCTAATAGGAAAGTTAAACGCGCAGAATGTTGCTGAATTCCCTTTTTTAATCGGTCCTAATGTGAATTTGAATTTAAATATGCATAGTCCTAATGGTATTAGAATCCAAAATCAAGATGTGAATTTAAATTTCAATGACAATGCAATTTCGCCTGACTTTTCAGTTGGTTTGCTCGGATTATTCCCTTTGAGCAATAACTTTGTTCTTGCTCCCAGAATAGGTTATAACAGATTGAACGGCGAATTAACAGAGCAAAATACTAATTCAAAATTAAACACCTCTCTTGATTATTTCGAAATCTCTCCTGTTTTACAGTTTCATAACTTATTTGGAAATAATGGTTTATATTTCCTTGCAGGGTTGGAAGCTGGAATACCAATTTCTAAAAATTACACAATTAATAATCAAAATGAGCAACAAATACCAGACATTGCGACAAGATTAGCTGGTGCCATTGGTATAGGTTACGCCATACCTTTATCTGAAACTATTTTTTTAATTCCAGAAGCAAGTTATCGAATTCCATTTACTAAAGTATCAACATCAGAATTGCAGAATCAATATTTCAAAGATTGGCAGGTTCCTCAAATAAGAGCAGGTCTTTCACTGGTCTTCGGTCCAAAAAAAGAATCCAAAATTGTTCCAAAAGACGAACCACCCGTTGCTTTGAATGTTGGTTTCAAAGAAATCAGAGCATATGACCGTGCTGGAAATATTCAGCCTGTGAATAATATTCGTGTCGAAGATATTCAATACACTGAACTATTTCCTTTGATCCCATATGTATTTATGGAGCAAAATCAAAGCCAGCCCTCACCAAGAAGCCAATTTTTGATCGAAAAATCGCAAAGAGGTGAGTTTAGAATTAGCACTCTCGAACCTGATGCTATCAGAATTAACAACAGAACTCTTGACATTATTGGTTCAAGAATGTCCGAAAATCCGAATTCAGATTTAACAATAACCGGAACTCTTGACGGCAAAGACGAAATGAAAAATCGTGAACTGGCAATGCAAAGAGCTGATTTTGTTAAAAATTATCTCGTTAACAATTTTAATATTAATCCTCAAAGAATTAATACCAGAAGTATAGGGTTGCCCGCAAAGCCATCTTCATTAAATACAGAAGATGGTGTCGAGGAAAACAGAAGGGTAGAACTTTCAAGCAGTAATCCCGTGATTTTCGAACCGATCTTAATTTCATCTGATAATCAGAGATTGGCTGAACCAAGTATAATCGAATTTGTTCCTCTGGTTGAAACTAATGATGTTATTTCTTCCTGGGAATTTGATATTTCTCAATCTGATAAAACTTTAAAAAGATCGAACGGTTCCGACATTCCTCCTTCATTTCAGTGGACCATAAGACCCAATGAATTAGAAAGCAAACAGATTCCTGTTGACTATAGATTGACTGTTTCTACTCAGAGAGGTGTTAAAAAACAGGTTACCGGTTCAATTCCTGTTGAATATTTTTCGACTTCGAGAAAAAAAACTCAGGATTTGCCTGACAAAATCATATCGAAATATAGTTTGGTATTGTTCGATTTCGACAAAGCTGATGTGTCTGCAGCTGATATGGAAATCATTGATAAATATGTTCTTCCATCAATTAAATTCAATTCAACTGTTCAAATTTATGGTTATACAGATAGAATTGGCGATGAAGAATATAACCGCAAGCTTGCAGAAAGAAGAGCCAATGCTGTAAGCAATATCATAAAACAAAAAAAGAAAGATATTAAAATCGAAACATTTGGAGTTGGGGAAAAAGTGCTAATATTTGATAACGATACTCCGGTTGGCAGACATTTAAGCAGAACTGTTCAGGTTATCGTTACAACTCCCAAATAATTATCGGAGAAATAAAATAGCTACTCCACCAACAGCAATTACAGCTCCGATGACTGATTTCCAGCTGAGTTTTTCTTTGAAAAATAATGCTGAAACAGGGAGCATAATAATCGGTGGAGTTGCCATCAAAGTAGCTGCAATTCCAACCTCTGTATAGTTTATTGAAACAAGGCTCAATGTTACTCCCAAAAAGGGACCTAATATTGAGCCTAATATTACAAGACCAAAAGATTTTCTGTCATTTTCAAATAATTTAAATGGATTTTTAAACCGCCCGGTTAAAAGAGTAAGAGCTAAAAAAATTACAGCTGAGGAAATAATTCTGACAAATGTTGCTAAAATGCTGTTGATTTCTCCTTCCATAAATGCAAGTTTTGCAAATATTAAACCTATACCCTGACCAAGAGTAGCCAAAATAGCGTAAATTAATGATGTAAAAACAATTTTATTTTTATTTGAACCATTAGCTTCTTTCTCGAGTATTACCAACATTATACCAGAAATAGTTACGGCAATACCAATTATTCCAAAAATTGATAAATTTTCTTTTAACCATAAATAAGATATTATTGCTGCAAAAGCCGGATTGAGAGACATTATAAGCATTGTAATCCTTGGTCCGATTTCTTTAAATGACTTAAATAAAAAGGTATCCCCAAGAACCAATCCAATAAAACCACTCATCACAAGAAAATAAAACTGAGTCCAAGTTATCGAAATTTTTATCCCAGCTATCGCGATTGTCAGAAAAAGAAATATTCCTGCAACAAATAACCTTGTTACATTGAGCTGGATCGTTCCAATTCTTCTTGCCGCCAGTGTAAATACAAAAGGAGAAAAAGACCATAAAAATGCAGCTCCAAGAGCCGCCAACTCTCCTATATAATTAATCATACAAACCCTTTTCCAAGTTTAATAATTTGATATTTTTATTCGCAAAAAACTCACCCAAAAGGTAAAAACTTCCAGTAATGAGAACAGGGTCATTCATATTAATTAGCCCATCTAATAACTCATCAATTGTTTCAAATAGTTCAATTTTTTTAAAACCTATTTTTTTGGCTATATGTGAGACTTCAAAATTTTTTGAAGCTCTTTCAATTTTAAGATTTGGAATCATCAAACATTCAGTTATTGCCAAAAGAGGTTTTAACATTTCTTGCAAATCTTTATCACACATTGCATTAAAAATCAAATTCCATTTTTTTCTTTTATATCCTGAATGTTTCAGTGTATTAACTAACTTTTCAATAGACGATGGATTGTGAGACACGTCAATAACAAATGGAGGATTTTCTCTAAGTAATTGAATTCTTCCGATCAAGCCTGTATTTTTCCTAATTTCCATAAGTCCATCTCTTAGGTTCTGTTCAGTGATACTAAATTCTGTCTTTAAATATTCAATAGTTGCAAGAACTAATTGAGTATTTTCCACCTGATGGTATCCACCAAGACCAACAATCAAACCCGAATAAGATTGACCATTGATACTAAAATTGCCCGAAATTTTGAAATCATTCGAAAATAATATTTCCTTTACAGTAACATTCTCCTGTGCTTCAATCAATTCTGAATTAATTTCTAAACATCTTTCCCTGATAACCTGTAATACATCCAAATTTCTGTTAAATGTAATACAAGCAGTTTTGGGTTTGATAATACCAGCTTTCTCGAAAGCAATTTTGCTGATTGTATTGCCAAGGTATTCCTGGTGATCAAAACTAATACTCGTTATCACAGATAGGACTGGTTTTATTATATTAGTCGCATCGTATCTTCCCCCCATTCCGGTTTCAATTATTGCAACATCAACAGAATTATCCGAAAAATATTTAAATGCCAAAGCAGTAGTGATTTCGAAAAAAGTAATATCAGCTCCCTGACTTATTCTTAATAATTCACGAGCACAGTTTATCAAATATTCATCATCGATCTCTTGACCATTAATTTTAATCCGTTCATTGAACCTTAAGATATGAGGAGATGTATATAAACCAACCTTATAACCGCTTGAAATCAACACTGAGGCTATCATTGAGCTGACTGAACCTTTTCCGTTTGTTCCGGCAACGTGTATTGATTTGAAATTATTTTGGGGATTATCAATTTTGCTCAACAGACTTGTTATTCTCTCGAGACCGGGCTTAATACCAAACCTTTGTAATGAAAATAGCTTATCTAAAATTTGTTCCTTAGATTCCAAATTACTTCAAAAATGTCTTAAACAAAAATTACAAAACTAATTAACTTATTGTATATAAATTCTATAGAAATTACTAGCGGAGAAATACAATGTTATTTTTTCATTATAATATTGGTTAAAAAATTTTACTAAAATTTTTTTTGAATGAAAACATGTCTTTATAAGACATTAAATGTCTTTAATTTGTTATAAATTTGTGATATCATAAGTTATTCCAAATCAATCTGTAGAGGTAAAAATGAAAAATAATACTGAAATGAAAAAAACAATCTTTTCAAAATGGTGGTTCTTATTGATTTTTCTTTTTGTATTATTTGTAGTATTTCTCTCAATATTGCCTCTCATTTTTCCAGAAACATTTAAAAAGCTCGAACAAGAAAGAATTGAAGCTGAAAAAAGAAAAAATGACAGCTTAGAGGCAATTGAAAAAGAAAAAGCTTTTAGATTAGAGCAGGAAAGAATTGCTAATTTGGAAATGATAAATATTCAAAATTACCTTAACAACAATATTCTCATAAAAAATTGGAGTTGGTCCATAGGTGGTTTTGGTAATGTTGGAATTGTCGATATCACATTTCAAAATACCTCCGATACAATTGTTTATAAAGACATTAGTGTAACAGTTGAATTTAAAGGTGAAAGTGGTTTAGTTTTATCATCAGAAACGAGAGTTATTCCTGTTGTGGTTCCACCAAAATCATATAAAAAGGTAAATGATATAAATTTTGGTTTCATAAATTCACAATCTAAAAAAGCAAATATTAGTATTAATCATTTTAAAATTGATTATAAAAAAAAAGGAGGTAAAAAATTATGAAAAAACTTTCTGTTGCTTATCTGTTTTTCTTTCTAGGTGTTTTTGGTGCATTTCCCTTTCATTGG
>CALHRB010000327.1 GCA_938038165.1 Candidatus Kapaibacterium sp.
CAACTAAGGATATAATTCAACATCCACAAACATTACTTTTTTTGGTTGCATATTTATTTTATAATGACGGCGTTCAGTCTGTTATAGCAGTAGCAGGACAATTTGCAAAATTCGAGCTTAATATGGAGCTCAGTTCTATAACCAAAATTATTTTAATGGTGCAATTTGTTGCTTTTTTTGGGTCTTTACTTTTTATGCTTGTTGCCAAAAAAACAGACACTAAATCTGCAATAATTATCAGTCTTTTGATATGGATAGGTGTGATCTTTTACTGTTTTTATTTTTTAACCACAGAATTGGAGTTCTTTGTTTTGGCAATTGTTATTGCAGTAGTTTTGGGTGGATCTCAAGCTTTGAGCCGTTCACTTTTTGCAAACTTAATTCCCAAAGGACAGGAAGCCAGATATTTCAGCTTCTATGAAGTTTCTGATAGAGGCACTAGCTGGCTGGGTCCTTTCCTTTTTGGTTTAGGGCTCCAGCTGACTCAGTCATATAGATACGCTATCTTATCTCTGATGGTGTTCTTTATATTTGGTTTGATTTTACTCCTATTTCTGAACCAGAAAAAAGGAATGGAATCGGTTGGAAACTTAAAAGATTAGCTAATTTATTAACTGTTACTTTTCAATGGCTGCCTTCTTGAATTTTACCTGATCCTGTGAAACAAGAAAAATTAAATAATTTCCTGACGGAACCATATTATTTGCAAAATCCCTCAAATCCCATTTAATTTCTTTGTCCTGAGCAGAGACATCAAATTCATTTATAAGTTTTCCTTCCATATCATAAATCAAGATATGAGCATTTTGTTTTGTATTTAGATCTATTATCACATATTTTTGAGCAGGATTAGGATAGAGTTTTAATTCAATATTATTATTTGAATCATTTAGTTCATCAGATTTTGAAAGCACTTCTTCAATTTTAAAATCCCAAATACCACGCCCATAGGTAACAAAGCGGGCTATCCTTTGATTTGGGATATATTCAACAGACCAAAAGGTCTGATCGGGTGAATTTATGCTTGCAAGGCTAAACCATTTATTTTGTTCAACAATAAATACATAAGGTCCAGCTTCGGTTGCAGCAAAGATATATTTTTCATCATCAGAGATTGCAATTTTGTAAATTAATGTTTTTGGGAGTCCACTATCAATAGGGGTGAAATTTAATCCATTATCAAAAGAGACGTAAGCCCCGGGATTAGAATATCCACTGCCAGCTAAATAAATTTTACCAAATTGAAGTTTTGAAGCCAAGATAGAAGAACCATAGAAATAATGACTGATCGGACCTTTTAAAGAATCATTTTCAAACCAATTGTAGCCCTTATTTGTTGAATAATAAAATTTCCCATTATTAGTCAAGGCATAAAAGTAATGATGATTGACCGGCGAAATTGCTATTGCTGAAAGTCTTGAACCATCCTTCCCAAAATTAAAAGGCAGAACTTCGTGCTTAATTTTATTATCAACTAATTCAAGATGAATTAAATAGGAACAATTTTCAACGACCGGGCAATCTTTACCTCCTGCTGCAATATAAGCAGCCAACGGATTCAGTTGATCTGCTAAAATTGGGGGCATCCAGAGCCAATTCCTGAAATTAAAAGTGCTAAAGTTCCAATAATAAGCTGAAAAATCTATTTTATTTGCATTCTGATATAGCATTGCAAAACCAGGATAGACCGACCATAGATTAATCCCACCATCACTTGAAGTAAGATGACCGTAATCACCGCTAATTGTTTGCTCGAAACTGAGGATCTTACCAGAGTCGTTTAAACATCTTTGAAAACCTTGATCCTGAGAACCAGCAAAGATAATACTTTCAGTATTCTGATAAGAATAAGAGCTATAATATTGGCTTACGTTTAAATTTTTCAAAGATAAATTCTCAACGCTACGCAAATTATCGAAAGAATTGTAAATGCCGCCGTCTGTTGAAATAAGAATTAGTTCCTTTTTATCTGGTGTTTTGAAGCTTTGAATTCCGGGGATATCAGCGTGAAGTTTGTTTAATGGGTCGCCATAATATTCTGACCAACCATTGACTTTTGTCCAATTCAAACCCCTGTCGAAGCTTCTATAAGCATCAACTGCGCCAAAATACCAGATATCAGGATTAGCATAGGAAACTTCAAAGCTGTTTTTATCAAAAGGTCCAAAGTTTAAGCTTCCACTTTTCTGCCAAGTTTTACCTGCATCTGTAGAAGCAAAGAAATAAGTATTTCTTGATTCATTTGTCAACATAATTGCCAAAAAGTCATCGGGAGTTCTTTTGATCCCCTTTAATTGAACTTGAGAAATAGTTTTAAACTCATCGAAATTATAAAGAGTTGTGATTAATTTAGCCTCAAGCAAAGAATTTAAAAGGAACAAAGAATCTTTGTTTATAAAATAAAACTCAAAATTTTCTGAGTTTTTCTCTTTTGGTGAAAAAATATCGCAATGGCTGACATTAGTATTATGGAAAGTGTAACATAATGAAAAATTCTCACCGTAGTCTCTTGATATATAGATTGTTGTTACAGGTTTCCAGTTATCATAATCCCATTCTAAGGCAAGAATATAAAAAACAGGTGTATCACCTATTCTGATGCCTCTGACAAGAGCGCCCCATCTGGCAGCTTTTTCCAATCCTTTTGATTTTTGCCAGCTTCTTCCTTCGTCATCTGTATAATAACAGGAAGAGGGGCTATTGCCAACAACAAGAACTCTGTTATCATAGTTCTTTTTGACTATGAAAATAGACCTAATATTATTGATTTTTAGTGAATTGTTGAGGCAAACCCAATTTGAACCATCTAAGTTTCCTTTCCAGACATTACCACCGGCTGATGCGGCATAAATCAATTCTCTTTCGAAATCTACATCTGCCAAATGTATTCTGCCAGCTTGATTGTTACTGCCTTTTTCAATCCACTTTCCTTTTAGGTAACCACCTGCTACTATCTCACTTTCCTGAAGCAAGTTTGTAGATTTTTGGTTGAGTTGCATTAGATTTAATAGATATTCGTTTCGAGCAAATGAATTAGCTTTTTCAATGACTCGCCAATTAACTCCGGGTTCGGTCCTGTGCATATCTTCCAGCCACTTTTCTTTTTCAAATTTGAATTCAGAACTTTCTTCATTATTAAGTTGTTCCAATATATCTGGTGGAATTACCTTAGAATAAGAAAAGCTAATTGATAATAACAAGATTAACATCAATTTGATAATAATTTTCATAGATGAACCTTTATTTTGAATGAAGTTTGATAAAATACTTAATACTACGGTTGTAAGTTGCCTCAGCTCTGGAATCGAAATAACAGGCAGGAAGCTCGTTGTTTTTTCGATGGTATGCTAAGCATTCGCAACATAGCCCTTTTCGGGTGCAAGGATCATAAGTGCAATTGCATGAATTAAGATTTTTAGTTTTATTACATTCCATTTTTTTTAATTTAAATTATTTAAAATAACTTTTTAAATTTATCGGCAACCAAAAAAAACTTTTGCCTTTTTGATTTATTTTGAAACCTTCATTTGCAAGTAATTTAGCTTGATGAAACTGCCCACAGGGAAATTTTTCTAACAAAAGCATAGCAATTTTTTTGGAATTGCTATCAACATTTTGCCCATTCCAAATTTTTGCAAACCTGCAAATATATCAACTATTTTGAGAACAAAAGCTTTTTCTAATTTTTCTCTCCTTTTTTTTCATTGCTATTCAATTTATGTAAAGAAAAATAATTAATCACACTTAGCCAGGGGTTTATAAATAGAATGGGGATATTTTTGATTAAATTCTTCGAAAATCTTTAATGACCTTTCAGTGGCATTCAGTATGCAATAAAGCTGACCCAAACGAACTAGAACTTTTTCGGAGATAGATTCTGGTTTGTTATTTATATTTCTTAAATCGTTCAGTAAAATTTCAGCAACTGAATAATCACTAAATTCAATTAAGCATTCTGCATAGAAAAACGAAGATTCCAGCTGAAGTGAATCACCTTGCTCAAGTGTGTTCATCAATAATTTAAAATCATTACTGGCAGATTTAAAATCCTTTCTATCGAATTTTTCCAGAGCTGACTCAAAAATTTTGGAAAGAAAGTCATAGTATTCAATTTTATCATTTTGACCTGAGTTATTTATATTTGAGTTTTTGTTTTCAACAAGTAAAACATCTTTTTTTTGGTGAGGGATGGGTTCTTTATCTATAATTTTATTGTTTTTTTCTATTTTGTTTTTGCTTGTAGTGTCGGTAAGATTTGTAACCATTGGGAATCTTGTTCTTACAGGCGAACAGGCATAAACAAGCAATATTGTTAAAAAAGTAAAGATTAATTTCATATATTTCATATTAATTAATTAAGTTTAAAATACAAATATAAAACCAAATGTTATAATAATTATTTATCTGGATACAAAAATGAATATTAATGATATTGACACACCTGCATTATTGATTGAAAAAGCTAAGATAAAAGATAACATAATAAAGATGCAGAATTTATGCAATCAAAAGGGTGTAAAGCTGAGGCCACACATAAAAACACACAAAATGCCATCTATTGCAAGGATGCAGGTTGAAGCCGGTGCATCAGGTATTGCAGTTGCAAAATTAAGCGAGGCAGAAATATTTGCCAGTGAAGGTTTTGATGATATTCAAATAGCTAACATTATTATTGGTGACAAAAAGATAGAGAGATTATTTCACTTAAATAATAAAGTTAGAGAGCTTTCAGTCTCCGTTGACTCCTTTGAAGTTGTTAGTCAACTAAACAAAAGATTTCAAAATAGTGGAAAGGAAATGAATGTAATGATTGAAATTGATTCTGGTTTAGGAAGGAGCGGATTGAAAGAGAAAGCAGAAATATTTAAATTGGCAAAAGCAATCGAGGAGTGTAACGGTTTGAAATTCAAAGGAATTCTAACACACGCTGGTCAGGTTTATTCAGCAAATACATTTGACGAAATTAGAGACATAGCCAAATATGAAGTTTCATTTATGATTGATATTGCTGAATTTTTAAGAAATAACGGAATTGATACACTTATAGTAAGCATTGGTTCAACCCCCGCGGCTATTGCTTATGATTTACTAAATGGAATCACAGAGATCAGACCCGGAAATTATGTTTTCTACGATATGATACAAGTATCATTAGGAACAGCCAAATTGAATGAATGTGCTTTAAGCGTTATTTCAACCGTGATATCAAAACCTTCGAATGATAGAGTCATAATAGATGCAGGGAGTAAAGCTCTTCACACTGATAAGGGGGCTCACGGAAATGATAAGATAAAGACTTATGGGTATGTTTTAAACAAAACTTGCTCCATTCTCAGGCTTTCGGAAGAGCACGGATTTATTTTTCATAATGGTGAAGAATTCAAAATTGGTGAGAAAGTCAGGATTATTCCAAATCACGCTTGTGCTGTCTGTAATCTATTTGATTTTGCGTATTTAATCGAAGAAAATGAAGTAAAAGAGAGAATTGAAGTTTCAGCCAGAGGTAAAGTTACATAATTATCTGAGATCGATTACTTCCATATCTTTAGAAGGTTGGAAAGAAAAAATTTCAGATTTAATTTTTGGGTTAAGTTCTAAATTGTCAATATTCCATTTATCTATAAAGTTACCATAATTGATTAAAACTGTGCTTATCATCAAATTTTTCTGATTAATTTCTAACTGAATTGAATTGATATTATTGCCCGAGTTTTGTTTTGACGGAACAAGAGTTAAGAGATAAGAAAAACCTTTACCGCTTGAAGCTTCTTTTTTCAGGTCTTTTGGTTTATAGTTATTAAGAAAAGAGAAGAAGAAATTTTCAATTGAAAATTCAGAATCATTGTTGGGAATTTCATTGATAATAACTTTTTTGTCATTAAGAGAATAGTTCCAGACAAGTTTTCCATTGGAAATAATATGTCTTTCAGCCATTTTAATGTAATACTTATTACCTGATTCGGCTTTAATATTACCTTTGAGGTTTGGGTTATTTTCAGATAAGAAATTGAAAGAAATAGATTTAAGGTTATTAAATGTCTTTTTGATTTCTGCAAACAGTGTTTCAGCATTGTACTGAGCATTCAGTTTAAAATTCAATGATAGAAATAAAACTAAGACAACAAAGTGAATATGACTAAAATCCTTAATCAATTTTTGCATTTAGCGGACCTCTTAAACCTTTATAACTAACTAATTCAGAACTGACGTAACCGATTAATATCTTGGTGCTAACTTTCACGGGAATTTTCCTTTCATCATCAGTAAGCCAAATATAAATATTACCTTCGCTTTTGAACAGTCCTCCCTGGACGACGAGTGGTTCGATTATTATACACCTGAATTTACCCGCAGGAACTTCAACAGTTTGTCGCCCATGGATTTTAACGCCGAGAGTGTAAGTTGTGTCATCATAAAAATTTTGTAAGTAGAATATATGTCCTTTTTTCATTGACCCTAAGTCCATTGTTCTTACATAAAAAAAGGCAGAAACAATATCGTGAATATATGGAGGAACAGGGAAGGATTTATCGTTGCGATAAGCCAAATTATTTGCCTGATCGAAGATAGCTTTTTCATCCCTCTTGTAATTGCCCTCACGAATATTTTGTTCAAATTCCCAGGGAAAAATACCAGAAACATCCAAAACTGTTCTATATTTATCTTTGACTTTATAAATCCATTCTAAGCTTTTGAGAGAATTAACCTGAAACCTAATGTCATAGCATTCACGTCCATACCTAAAAATTGGATTAGGCAATATATGGAAATAACCTTCTCCGGCAGTGATAAAAGAATATCCAACTTTGTAGTCAAGACGTTCGCCGTAGCCAAAAGCATCATTTTTGACATAACGAAAATTGAATGTTTCATTATTTTTTGTCTGATTAATTTTTGAGTTTACAGGGGTGTTTGACCCGTCAAAAATTAAAAAAGTGAGGATTAATCCCAAGAAAACTATCTTAAACAAAAATCACCTGTTTTATTTTTTATCTCAAATTTCATTTCTTAGTCCAATAATTTTAGACGTAAAGAATTTGAATTGAGTGGGAAAATATTTGAATTAAGTGATATAGAATTATTTCTTGACTTTTATTCTTATTGAACGATTTAGAAACCTGCCAAAAGGAGTTGACTCGGGAAATTTATTTATTTTTTTAATTGTTACTATTTTAAATTTATTTTTAGCAATAGATTTTATGAACAACTCTGCGTTCTTGGCTCTTTCTTCCGCCAGTTTAATATTTCGGTTTTCAGTGCCTAAAGCATCTGTGCTGCCGATAAGCTCAATAGTGCATCCTGGAGGTAACAAATTGCACAATTGTCTCAGAAGATTTTTATTCTCTTCGGATATATTGCTCTTGTCATAATCAAATCGTAAGATTGCCTCAAAGTTATTTAAAATGAGTTCTATTTCTCTTGATGGAAATTTTTGATAATCCACCAATTTGTTTTTCATCATTTTTAATGTATCGTAGGTGATTGAAAAACTAAGGTAATTGAGATTTTCATTACGCTCGAGCCTTTTGCTAAGGGGAATAATGTATTCTCCTTTAGATTTTATTTCCAGAACAGAATGAGAAAAATTGTTAGAAATAAGGATAGGTTTGCTATTGTCGATATTTTCGTAATCAACTTTAATATGAGCTTTACCAGAAAATTCAGAAAATCTGAGCGAGGAAACAAATTCCTGAAGAGGTGCATTAATGAGGAATATGTCAGTCCTTTGATTTTCTTCAATTCCTTCTGAAAAATCCTGATTTGAAGGGATTGGAGGACGAATTAAAGCGTTTGTTTTAATCCTTGATTCAGGGATACCCCAATTAATAAATTCTCTTTTTACAGACTCGGCTCTGCTAAGTGCCAAAGAAATTCCTTCGGGTTCATACTTTGGTCCGGAAGTATAACCTTCGATTATTATTGAAGAATTAGGATTTTTATTGAGTATTGAAACAATTCTCAAAATATTATAACTTTGAATTTCAATAATATCTCCTTTGTATAAGTTAGGAAGGACCATTTTTTTATATTCGTTGGGATCCTTTGTTTTGTTTTGGATATAAAAATCATCTATATCAGAAGAATTCCTTTTAAAGAAGACTGAATTTACAATAGGCAATGGAGATAATAGTTCACTACCGAATAAAATTTCACCTGTAACGCTATCAATTTCGATTCCAACGAAAGGTTCATTATAAGGTAAAAACTTTATCTGTTCTTGTTTTGTTATCAAATCAATCTTAGGCTGAGTAATCATCACAGTATCAATATGATATTTTTTTGTAGATAGAGGAATTTTTAATCCTAAAACTAATCCAATGCTTAATATTTTCCAGTTTACATCAGTGCTTAGATTATTTAAAGCCAAATCAAAAAAAAGATCTTGAGTCAGATAAAGATTATTTCCAATTTTAAGAGCATTCTGAATTCCAATAGAAATACCGAATTCAGGCTTTGCAATTTTTTCGATTTGTCCTTCAATTAAAATTCTTTCTCTTGTCCTGCGATTGTTAGATATAAACACTGCGTAATCAGGACTAATGATTTGCTCTGATTGTTTAAAATCTGAAAGAATCGGCAAACCAACAAAAGCTGATAAATTAGCTATTAATGGTCCGGATATAAAATTGTCGTCAAGAGTATAGAACACAAAAGGTTTAAAATCGAGAAAGATAGGTTTAGCTAAAACTGAATTTTCTGTTTTTACATAAACTACATCGCCTGTGTTTGGATTTCTTGAAAGGAAGCCAGAATAAACTGAAAGAGTGGCATTTTTGCCTATTAATTGACAATTAAATCCATATCCAATACCTTTGCTTTGGTTAAATTCCATTCCTAATGAAGCCAAAAAACCAGTGCCAAACCCATTCCTGAAAATATCGCAGTCAATTGATCCCTGGAATGAACTAAAATTTGAATGGTGCAGATTGCCCGATAATCCAATATTAGCATTTAGAAATAGTATCTTTTGTTTGTTTGGTAAATCATTTGAGGAGGCGATTGAAGAAATCACTATCCCAAAGGAAAACAATATTAACAGTGTTTTTATCAAATATCATTAAGAAAAAAATCTAAATTAAAAGAATTTTTATTTTTTGTCAATTCTTTCGTTAAAGTAATTCGAATTGTTAAGAAAATTTTGTTTATAATCAATTTGTTGTATTGTTTTTAGATTTTTTTCTTGTATTGAAGCATAATTAATTATATTTTAAAGTTTTGATATATGTATTATTTTGATATAAACATTATTTAAAATGTTTATAATTTTAAATATAGTTTTGTTACTAATAGTTTTTTTATTAAACGTTTGGAGGTAAATTGAAAACAAATAAAATACTAAATGGATTCATTGCCTTAATGGCTTTGATTGGTATCTTTGGAATTCAAAGTTGTGTCGGACCGGAAGGACCATCAGGTGCATCCGGCAAAGATGGTAAAGATGGTGCCGATGGAACAGCTGTCTGTGCGACATGCCACAATAATTCAACTGATTTAGTATCAAAAAAATCACAATGGGCATTATCGAAACATGGACAGGGGGAAGCATTTATGACTGCAAACAGAGTTGAATGCGCAGCCTGCCATACAACTGAAGGTTTTTTGGAAACAGCTGCAACCGGAGCTGATAATGTTCAAAGTGTTTTTGTTAGTCCAACAACTATTAATTGTCGGACCTGTCATAATGTTCATAAAAAATTTGATAACACAGATTGGAAATTAACATCTGTTGCACCATTTAAATTCAGATATGACGACAAGAAAACCAATGTTGACTTGAAAGATGCAAACTTATGTGCCAGATGTCACCAGGCAAGACCACTAAATCCAGCCATTGATGATACAAAAGATACAGTTTCAATTACTTCATTTAGGTGGGGACCACATTACGGAGGTCAATCAAATATTCTCGTTGGACATAGTGCATTTTCGCTTGATGGGACAACGCTCCCTTCGTTTCAGGCTCATCAGACGATTAATGGTGCTTGCTTCAAATGTCATATGACCGGTCCTTTAGGCACAATTGTCGGAGGTCATACATTTAATACTGCATTTTATAACGAAGAAACTGGTACAAAGACTGTCAATACTGCTGGTTGCCGAGCAAGCGGATGTCATACAACTGTTGGTGGTGCTGGTAAAAATGCATGGGATGTTGACGGAGGATCAAAAGTTACGGATATGTACAAAGATTTATTAGAAATCAGAAAACAGTTAGCTTCAAAAGGCTGGATAGACACATCAAGCTCTCATGGGAATCCGGGACATGATTATGTTGCGAGTATCTGGAAAGGTAAACCTTTGTCAGCTACCAATCCTATGAAGTTATCAACTTTTGAAGCCAAGATACTTGCTAATTATTTGGTTATCGCAAAAGACAAGAGCTTTGGGGTTCATAATCCAAAATATGTAACAGCAGTTCTGAAGCAAACACTTAATGCTTTGGAATAAATTGAGACTTTTTTAATTAGGCTTCACCAGATAAATGTGAAGCCTAATTTTAATTAGTTTTTTTCCGAAATTTTCTTTTTATTTTATTATTTTAAATTTATTGAAAGATGATGATAAAATACTTTACAAACTTTTTGATATTTTTTTTAATGCTTGGACTTGAGCTCAATGCAAGAGTTCAATACTCTTTGATACAATCAGCAGGTGTAAAATGTAATAACTGTCACACTGTAACACAAGGTGCAGGGCTGAGGAACAGCGGTGGCTGGATGTCCAGAAAAGACATTTCATTGATACCAACAGAATGGATAAGTGCTGATAAATTTTTTGATATGCTTTCCTCAAACACTTTTTTTGACGACAAAGTAACTTTTGGTTTTGATACAAGACTGCAATCAGCGAAATGGGGAACACCTGGAGCATCGAACAGAGATTTCATGGTTATGCAATTAGCTCCCTATATTTCCATTAAACCGTTTTCATGGCTTGAACTTGAGGGTATGTATAACATCGCTTATGATTTATATACTGATAAAAGGTATGTTGGACAAAATCCATTTGTGGGAAGTGTTATTTTAGCTCCGTTCAATGATTTACCGACATTAAGATTAGGATTTTTCCAGCCCACTTTTGGGATCCGTTGGGATGATCATACCGTTATAACCAGACAATTCATCGGAAAACAAAGCCGAAGACCAATTATTCCCGATGATTACGCTGAATTCGGAGCTCAACTCGATTATGAAAATATAGAATGGTTAAGCATCTCACTCGGTGCTTTCCAATCAAAAAATATGAGCACTCTTATAGTTAGAGACAAAAATGGTAACACTATTCCTGTTGTTGATACTAATAGTATTGGTCTTGCTGGAAGAGCATTTGTTTCGCCTGAAATTGGCGGCGGCTTTACGTCATTTTTTGGTGGTACATATTATTTAAATGGAGATTATTATATTGGAGGTTTACATTTTGGAATAGGCAAACCCGATTTGTTTTCGTTTATTTTTGAATATATGGATACCGAAAAGAAAGATGCTAGAAGGACACTTTCTTTCACAACTGAACTGACGTATCATTTGATGGAATCTGTTTTGCCCTATGTAAGAGCTGAGCGCCATATTTCACGGGAAAAAATTGAACCAGCTCCATACTATTCTACACAATTTGTTTTTGGATCTCACATATATTTGCTTCCATTTATTGATATTCTGCCAGAATACAGAATATTTGACCGTGAACATA
>CALHRB010000328.1 GCA_938038165.1 Candidatus Kapaibacterium sp.
ATTACGTAGCTGATTTAATATTAAAATTTGGAGGAAAGAGCCCGGTAATTTTGACCTTGATGGTAATGCTTTGCGTTGGAACAATGTCTGCCTTTATGAATAATATTGGGGCAGTTGCCATTCTATTACCAACCTTATTCATAATATCTGAAAATTTGAAATATTCAATTAACAAACTATTAATTCCATTATCTTTCGGATCTCTTTTAGGCGGTCTCATTACATTAATAGGAACCCCACCAAACCTACTTATATCTACTTTATTAGAAGATAATGGTTTCACCGGTTTCAAGATGTTCGATTATGCACCCACAGGTTTGGTAATTATGTCGATAGGTGTTCTTTATATGATTTTTGTTGGTAGGCATTTAATTCCTGTCCGGGAAAAGGATAGTCAACTTACCAAGCAGTTTCTTCTCAACAATTATCTAAGTGAGGTAATCTTACCAGAAACTTCGAAATATGTAAATAAAACTATTCAAGATTGTTGTATCCACGATGATCTTGGTTTTACTGTTCTAAGAATTCAAAGAAAAAAAGATAATAATTTTGAATATATTGAGCCAAAGCCCGACACAGTACTTTTACCAAATGATAAGTTGATAATTGAAGGAAACATCAGCAAACTAATCGACAATAAAAATGACAAGCATATCCAACTTACTTCCCCGAAAAAATTCAGTGATACAGACTTAACTAACGAGGAGATTGAGCTTTCCGAAGCAGTTGTATCAAACAATAGCCATTTGATAGGAAGAAGCATTGTAGAAAATGAAATCCATAAATTATATGGTGTGATAGTCCTTGCTCTAAAAAGAGGTATAAGAACTGTTGTCGTAGGCTTTCAAAATATGCCTGTCGAAGCCGGGGATGTCTTTCTTGTTCAAGGTAAAAAAGAAGCTATAACCAGTCTGGCATCAAGTCCCGATTTTACTGTTGTCAATCGTTTGGAACACGATCCAAGGCACTCAAAGAAAGCTCCATTAGCTTTACTAATTATGTTTTTAACTATTCTTTCTGCTGCATTAGGCATTTTACATATATCTGTTGCTGGTATTTTGGGTGCTTTTATTATGACATTGACCGGTTGCGTCAAAATGGAAGATATTTATAATAATGTTGAATGGCGAGTGATATTTTTAATAGCTGGAATGATGCCTCTGGGCATTGCAATGGATAATAATCACACTGGGGCGGCTCAATGGCTTGCAAACAACATTGTTATTCAAGTCGGAGATTATGGACCTCTGGTAATGCTTGGAACAATTTTTGTCTTTACTACAATCATAACTCAAATAATGTCAAACGCAGCAGCAGCACTATTGATAGGACCAATTGCACTGGCAATTTCGGATGGATTTGGTTTGCAGCCCTATCCTTTTATGCTTGCAGTAGCAATCTCAGCTTCGACTTCGTTTCTCACTCCAATCAGCCATCAGGCTAATATGCTTGTTTATGGCGTTGGTAATTATAAATTTATTGATTTTGTTAGGGTTGGTGGTCCTTTGAATTTAATTATATTGATCATTTCATTAATTCTAATCCCAATTATATTTCCCTTCAAACCACTTTAATATTAATGAACCTTGTAGAATTTATATTAAAAATATTATATATTCTGAGCAGTTTTCACCAAAACTACTGGTTTTATTCAGGCTTCAAATTCATTTTTATTAAAAGAAAATAGAATTTTTAAATCATTCCTCTATCTTTATACAATGCTTCTCTATGATTAGTCGATCTTTTTCGCCAAAAACATTATAGACTTTGTAAGTAAATTTATTTTCTCGTTCAATCTTTAACACAATTTTGAAATCAATATTCTTTTTGGTTTTCATATCCAATTCTGAACCTGTAAAAATAAGTTCCTCAGTTTTATTGTTAAAAACACCGTTAACGTATATTGGTTTAGTGTCGTAACCATCTATCCCAAACAAAAAATATTTTGATGTATGTTTGTTATAGCCAATTATTATTTTCCCTTCCATAGGATAGCCCGAAAAATTATATAAAGCATCCATTTCGAGGAATCTACCACCGAATATCAATTTATTCTCAATGGTGCCGGTTCCTGGTAATTCCTCGCTTGTATGTTTTAGCAATATATTCTGTTTCCACTTACCTTGAAATTTGCTTAAAATTTCATGTTCTTTTCCCGGAACTGTTAATTCAAGAAACTTTTGTTCCTCAGGATATTGAAGATTCTGTGATAATAGATTAGTCGCCACAAATAAAAATATAGTTATGTATTTTACCATTTTTTAGCTCATTTAACCAAATAATTAGTAATAGAAATCGTATTAGACAGTGCATTATTTTTAAATTTATTACAAAATGTTGTGAATGTATTAATTTTACATGCTCATTCAGAACCAAAGTCTTTTACTTCTGCTTTGAAAGATATTGCTGTTGAATTTTTTAGAGATAATGGAAACGAGGTTATTGTTTCAGACTTATACGCTATGAATTTCAATCCTGTGGGTGTCCAATCTGACTTTAAATCGAGAGTAAATCCTGAATATTTCAGCTATTTGAAAGAACAAATGAATGCACATTTAAATAACCTTTTTGTTGAAGATCTAAAGGCTGAGATGGAAAAGCTCAAATGGGCTGATTTTCTGTTGATAAATACTCCATTGTGGTGGTCAAGTTTTCCAGCAATTTTGAAAGGGTGGTTTGATAGAGTTTTTGCCCTTGGTTTTGCTTATCATCCTCGTGAAAAATTATACGAAACAGGAGTTTTCAGAGGCAAAAAAACTATGCTTTGCTTAACAGCTGGTGCTTCGGAAAGTGCATATACTGATTCTGGTGCTAATGGTGACATTATGAAAATACTATATCACATTCATCATGGATTGTTATATTATGTTGGGTTGGATGTTTTACCTCCTTTTATCGCCTGGAGAGCCCATCTTGAATCAAGAGAAACGTTAGAGAAATATATCGAAAATTATAAAAGTTATCTGGCTGATTTAAATAATTTGAAGCCAATCTTCTAAATTAATCAGGTTTCGTTTGTTTTTTTGATAATAGTTCTAGATAGAATTTGATTATATTATTAATTTCAATATCTTTGTCAAACCTTAGTTCAACGGTTTCACGTGCATTTTTTCCGATTTTGCCCATCAAGTCTTTATTAGTCAAAAGCATTTTTATTAATTCTGAGAGATCGCTGAATTTTTTGGGTTCAACCAAAAAGCCATTTTTGCCTGAGTCAATTATTTCAGGAACCCCGCCACAGTGAGTTCCAATAACTGGCAAGGAACAAGCCATTCCTTCGATGATTACCAAACCAAAAGTTTCGCAATGGCTTGGAACAACCAATATATCGAAACAATTCATCAATTCAGGGACTTTATCTGTAAATGGTATAAATAATACTTTATCCTGAATGTCATTTTCCAAAATTAATGCTTTGAGTGCTGCAAAATATTCTTCATCATTGGAGTTTCCGGCAAAAACAATCTTAATTTTTTCTTTCTGATCTAACTCAAAAAAAGCTTTCAACAAAACATCCTGACCTTTCTGTCTGTCAATTCTACCAATACAACCAATAAGAAAATCATCTATCGGAAGATTGAAATTCTTTCTTAATTCAAGTTTCTCATCAGGCATAGGTCTGAATTTTTCAATATCAATACCATAAGGAATGACTCTGACTTTGCAATTATCAATTATAGTTGTTCTTAAAATATCATCTCTCATTTTATTGTTGAGGACTACAGCAGCATCTAAATTTCTGAAAATCCAGTTGTGGACAAAATCCTTTTTATTCAATCCAGATTGCATTTGCTGATGAAAAACAACAATCGGTTTTTTTTGTGATAGCTTTTTTGAAAGGATCGCAGTGCTTAATAAGGATGATTTTCCTACAATGCAAATATCTGTGCCGTTTTTATCGAACATTTTGCTTAACTGAATCGCTGCATTAAAATTAAAATATGGCTTATTCATTTTTATATGTTCCACTTGCAGTTTTAATGATCTTGCAAGACCTTCAACCTTTGATCCTGCGATAGTAACCACATTAACCTTAAAAGTTCTATCCTGAAGTTCTTTGCCAAGTTTGGTGCTTGCTATTTCAAGTCCTCCATATTCCACTAGTGGATTAAAAATTGTAATGTTGATGTTCATAATTATTACAAAACTGCCGAAGGACAATATCTATTAATCTTACAAACAGCACATTTTGGTTTTCTTGATGTGCATATTTTTCTTCCCAAATTAATAAAATAATGAGTAAAAATGACCCATTGATTTTTTGGGATTAATTCCATCAGTTCAAATTCAATTTTCTCTGCATTATTAGTTTGAACAAAGCCCAGCCTACGTGAAATACGGCTAACGTGAGTATCAACAACAATCCCGGGAACGTTGAAACAATGTCCGAGTATTACGTTTGCAGTTTTTCTGCCAACCCCGGGTATTTGAAGTAAATCTTCCATCTTATCGGGAACTCTGCCATTATATTTTTCCAGAATCATTTTCGCAGCGGCTTTTATATGGCGAGCTTTTGCCTTATAGTAACCCGTTGAAAAAATCAGAGACTCTAATTCTTCATTTTCAAGATTTAGATAATGCTCAGGTAAAAAATATCTTTTAAACAGTCGTTCTGTTACAATATTAACTCTTGCATCTGTACACTGAGCTGAAAGTATAGTGGCTACCAAGAGTTCAAAAGGTGTTGTAAAATTTAATTGGATTTTAACATCAGGATATTCTTTTTTCAAAATATCCAGAATTTTTTTCATCCTCTTTTTTTCATCTTCCTTATTTAACCTATCATTTTTCCATTCGTTTTTTTTCATTTTACTCGTGATTTTAGAATATTACACATTGAATCTGGTGAATCTCTATGATAAACATAAGTCTTAATATGAGTTTTAAAGATATTAAAGCCGCTTTTTTCAACCCTTTCGAAAAAATCAGTATCATCGGCATAATGTATGTTTCTGAAATATCCTACTTTTTGAAATAAATCCCTTTTGATAAAGAAAGTGCCACCTATGATACATTCATCCAGATGAATTAAACGGGATGGATTATTTTTATCAGGAACAAATGCATCACCAATAATTTCCACCCCCCCGTGGAGCAAATCTATTTGGGGATGATTCAGCAATATATTATATCTCGAAGACAGATGATTTTCTTTGAATTCATCATCGGAATCAAGAAAACTGATGTAGTTCCCGTTGGAAAGCATTATACCAGTATTTCTTGCATTAGGCAATCCTTTGTTCTTTTGATAAATATATTTAAAATTATTAAACTCTTCAACAAATTGTTTAATGATTTCAAATGTATTATCTTTGCTTCCATCGTCCACTATAACAGCTTCCCACTCTTTGAAATCCTGATTTAAAAGGGATTTCAGTGCACGACGTATTACATTTTTCCGATTAAAAGTTGTTATTATAACTGAAAAAAAAGGATCCAAAATTGTATTCATTATGCATTAATTAAAAAAACTTAAACGATTAGCAGTCAAAATTAGTCATTAAAGTTGGATTTGTTGATAGTTGCTAAATATGGACTTTTTAAAGTTTTGGACAATCTGCTCACTAAATGGGATCGTCTTAGATGAGAAACAGATGACTCTTATCGAAAGATATGCTAATGAATTGCTATATTGGAACAAAAAGGTCAATCTAATATCACGTAAAGACGAAGAAAATCTTCTCGAAAGACATATCTTCCATTCTTTGGCTCCCTTGAAATATCTAAAAATCAGAGAAAAATCATATTGTCTTGACGTTGGAACAGGCGGCGGACTTCCCGGAATACCTTTGAAAATTGCAAGACCAGACTTAAAATTCACTTTAATAGATTCTATTTCCAAAAAAATCAAAATGACAGAAATGTTTGCAAAGCACACTGAATTAAAAGATCTCAAAGCATTAGCAATCAGAGCTGAAAATTATGAAAAGTCTGATAACAGTATAAAAAAATTTGACTACATTTTTTCAAGAGCCGTAGCAAAGACTGACCTCCTTATAAGCTGGGTAAGGAATATAATAAAAAAGGATGGTTTAATCGTCTTGTATAAGGGTGGAAATCTTGATGAAGAAATTGATGACGCTAAAAATAGATTCAGGAATGTCGAAATTGATACTGTCAACATCGTAATGAATGGCAGTTGCTGGTTTAGCGATGAAGACAAAAAATTATTGATTTGTAGGTTTAAAAATTGAAACAATTTGAAATATACTTCAAAAATAGGATGAAATGGCAAACAGAAAAATATATTTATTATTTTTATTGCTAGTTTTACTTTTTCAATCTGAATATCTGATAAGTCAGAAATCAGACAGCAGAATTAAACTTGCCCGAGTAAAGTATTCAGGAGGCGGTGATTGGTATAATGACCCATCTGCAGAAGTTAATTTGCTGCGTTACGTTGCAAAAACTACAAATATTTCCGTTGAGCCAGTTTATGAATATGTTGATCTTGCTTCGGATAATTTATTCCTTTACCCATTACTTTTCTTGACAGGACATGGAAATGTTAATTTTACTGAGGAAGAAGTCAGAAAATTAAGAACATATCTCCAAAATGGTGGATTCCTTTATATTGATGATGACTATGGACTGGATGAATTCATTCGAAAAGAAATGAAGAAGGTATTTCCTGATCAGGATTTTGTTGAGTTACCTTTTTCTCATGGTATTTACCATTGCCATTTCAAATTTCCCAATGGTTTACCAAAAATCCATGAACACGACAAAAAAGTCCCACAAGGTTTTGGATTGTTTTACGAAGGCAGACTTTGTGTTTTCTATACCTACGAAAGCAATCTGGGGGACGGATGGCCTGATCCCGAAATTCACAATAATCCGACCGAAAAGCGTGAAGCCTCCTTGCAAATGGGAACAAATATAATTGTGTGGGCTTTAACTAACTAAAATGTAGGATAATTATGACAGAATACATTTATAAATATAATGAAATTTTAAATAGGTTAAATTCAACAGGCAGAAAAGAATCATCACTGATTTTTATAGAATCTCTCATTAAAATTTTGACTTCAGCCATGATAATCGCTCTGGCATTCTCGTTAACAGAATTGATAGTAAATGGGGATAAAAGTTTCCGATTTATATTGTTTTTCTTATCATTATCAACTTTGTTTGTGTTATCCGTTAAATTTCTGTTACCTTCTTTTAGTAGAATATTTGGCTCTGCGAAGCCCAATCCCTTCAGCATTGCACTGAGAGTCGGAGATTTTTATCCTGACATCAAAGACAGATTATGCAATACTCTTCAGTTGGTCGGAAACATTAATATCAGTGCCGGGACATCACCAGCTCTTACTCTCGCTGCCTTTGAAGAAGTTTCAGAAGACATCAAGGATAAAGATTTCAATGTAATTATCGAAAAAAGTAAAATTAAGAAAAATCTTATCTTTTTTCTGATTACTTTCGTAATAACTTTTTTATCCTTCACTTTTTTTCAGAATAGTTTAGGATTTGCCTTTCATCGTGTTGTGAATTACAACCAATCATTTAATCCTCCAGCACCTTTTAACTTATTAATAGAACCAATCAACAAAACTGTAGTCCGGGGTGAAAATGTGAAAATCACTGTAAGAACAAATGGTAATCCTCCGGAAAAGATAAATCTGATTATCAAAGAGAATGGTCAGGAAAACCCTGAAAGCTATAGTCTCAAATTGGATAAAAATAATTCTTATGTTTTCGAAGTTGCCTCCATCAAAAATTCTTTTGCTTATTATGCTGAAGCAAATTGGCTGACTGATATTATTAGAACAAAGACCGGAAAAATCAATGTGATTGATTTACCCTTGATTAAATCTTTGGCAGGAAAGCTCACTTATCCCTCCTACACCAATTTAGGTGCCAGAAATATAGACGAACAAACAACTGAAATTTCTGCTTTGATTGGCTCGAGACTTGATTTTTCTTTGCTCTCAAATAAAGATATTAAAGATGCAAAAATCTATTTTATAAAAACTAACCTGAACATTATCAATAATGAATCACCTCAGGAGAAAACAAACCAAATAAAAGATGATACCGTTTTAATCAGTATGAAATCCTTTGGAAACAGGTCAAGCGGGGGCTTTACAATAAATAAGTCCGGAACTTTCCATTTTGAAATAGCAGACATAGACGGTCAAAAAAGCACTAACCCTATAAAATATAATGTCGTAGCCTTAACTGACGAATACCCAAGAATAGAAATGATTGACCCTTTAACTGATGTTCAGATTGGAGAATCTGCGTTACTGCCCGTCAGATTAAATGTCTCTGATGATTATGGTATAACAAACTTAAAGCTATACTATAAACTACTCGAATCAAGGTATTCACCACCCGACATTAAATATTCAAGTTTATTTATACCATTACTTTCCAACCAAACATCTATGGAAGTTCCATATCTTTGGGACTTAAAGAAAATAGACATATCGCCGGGCGATATTTATGAATTTTATTTTGAAGTTGCTGATAATGACAGAGTTAAAGGACCAAAAACTGCTCGAACAAAATCACTGCTCGTAAGACTACCCTCAATCGAAGAAGCCCTTAGAACTGTTGACACAGACCAAAAGAAAATCGAAGAAGAGCTAAAAAAAGTACTCAAAGAGTCAAATGAATTAAAGAAACAAATGGATGAACTTGACAAAGAATTACTTAAAAATCAGAACAAACCTCAATTGGACTGGAAAGAAAAGAAAAAAGCAGAAGATATACTGAAAAAACAAGAAGAAATTCAAAAGAAGTTCGACCAGATACAGAAAAGTTTAGACCAGCTAAACAAGTCCATGCAGGACAATAACATTCTTTCTCCGGAAACCATACAGAAGTTTTTAGAACTGCAGAAATTGATGGAGGAAGTTGATTCCCCTGAATTGAGAAAGATGCAGGAAGCTATGCAGCAGGCAATGGATAAAATGTCCCAGGAAGATTTGAAAAAGGCAATGCAAAATTATAAATTCGATGAAGAACGCTTCAGGCAAAGCATCGAGAGAACATTGAAAATCCTGAAAAGACTTCAAGCCGAGCAAAAAGCCGATGCTCTGAACAAAATGGCTGAAGAATTAACTAAGAAGCAGGATGAACTAAATAAACAGCTTAACAACACTAATCCCTCAGACAAACAAAAACGAGAAGAGTTGGCCAAACAGCAAGAAAAATTAAATGAGGACTTGAAAAATATCTCTGACAATCTGAAAAGCCTTGAAGATCTAATGAAAGAAATAGGCGATGATATGCCGATGAAAGAACTTCAGGACGCCAAAGATGCCCTTAGCGAAAACGAGACTTCGGATGCCATGCAAGAAGCAAGCAAAGATATGCAATCTGGCGATTTTAATAAAGCTGACAGTAAACAGAAAAAAGCTTCATCTAACCTCAAGAAGTTTGCCGAAAATATGAAAAAACTAAAAAATGAGATGAACGATAGAGTTACTCAGGAAGTAATCAGAAAAATGCAAAAGGCAACTACTGATATGCTGAAGCTATCACAGATGCAGGAAGATTTAAGAAATCAAACCAAAAATTCTGATTATAATTCAACTAAATTCAATGAATTAGCCGAAAATCAGGCAATGATTTCATCGGCAATGAGTAATCTCGTAAACTCAATGATGGATTTAGCCAATAAATCATTTTCGGTTACTCCGGAAATGGCAAAAGATTTGGGTGATGCTCTTCAGAAAATGCAACAAGCTATGCAAAATCTTGCCAACAGACAAACAAACAACGCTTCTCGGGCTCAACAAGATGCTATGACCTCAATGAATCAGGCTGCAATGCAAATGCAACAGATGCTTTCGATGATGCAGAATCAGGGAAGTGGTGCATGTGAAAATCCTGGAGGATCAGGTCCCGGCAAAAAACCCGGACAACAACCCGGCATGGGTTTTATGGAAAGATTACAGCAATTAGCTGCTCAACAGCAAATGATAAATCAATCCTTGCAAAAACTCTCTGGACAGGGTGGAAGTATGTCTGAACAGCAAAGAAATGAATTAGGACGTATTGCCGGAGATCAGGGAAAAGCTCAGAAGACACTCGAAGAATTGGCAAATGAACAAAAGCAATTCTCAGGCGAAAAGCTTGCTTTGGGAGATCTGGACAGAATTGCAAAAGAAATGAAAGAGGTTATGACTGATTTACAAAGTGGTAACATCACTCCCGAAACTCTCAAAAGGCAGGAAAGAATTCTTTCCCGATTGCTTGATGCAACCAAATCAATCAACGAAAGAGACTTTGAGAAAAAAAGAGAATCTCGAACAGGTATTGATGTTATTCGTAAAAGTCCTGATGCTCTTAAACTAATGACCGATGAAGAAAGAAAAAGAACCTTGCAAGATATTCTCAGGAACCTGAGAGAAGGTTATTCTACCGATTATGAAAACATTATTAAAAAATATTTTGAGTCTTTGCAGCAATTTCCCCGATAAATATTACTAAAATCCTTAATCCCAATATAGTTAAGGATTTACTATTGAAAATAATTAATTAAAAAAAATTGGTATTTTTATAAAGTAAGATATTGATTTATAAACTAATATATTTTTTTTATTTTTTTTAAT
>CALHRB010000329.1 GCA_938038165.1 Candidatus Kapaibacterium sp.
GGTGGTGTTTAAGTTAGTGTTTTTTTGAGTCTTGGTTAGTTTTTGAGTTTGTAAATGTCTGTTTTTGAAGGGAATTTTTTTGGGGGAAACAGTTTCGATTTTCCACTTTTCATCCAGATTTATTTTTTTTACTTGATCATATCTGTTGATATCATCACCAAGATTATTTTGAGTTACTGCGATTGAATCCTTAGTAACTTCTATTAAATTTTCAGGATTATCTTTGGGTGCAACTAATTTAAGTATGTCAGTTTGTTTGTCCTTTCTTTTTAAGTTAAAGGTTTTAATCTTATTTATCTGATCTTGTGTTTCCGGATCAACAAAAAACAGATAATAACCCAACCAAAAAATGCCTCCAAAAATTCCAACAGAGGCAAATGCAAAAGCTATTTTTCTCCAGGGAAAAGCAGGTAATTTAAATTTTTTGCGTTCTTTTCTTGTGATTTCCTTTTTTTCTTCTACGGTAGAAATTGGTTTTAATTTCTTGGTTGGTGTGGATCTTAGCTTATTTTCTTTTTCTTTGAACTCACTCGGCTTGCTAACTCCAAGTGAATCGAATTCAATCAGAACGGAATCCACCAAATCATCTACCGGTTTGAAATCACTAAAATCAACTTCGTTTTCCTTTGCATTCTGCTGAATACCTTGAGAGTCAGAATCGGATTTTCTTAGTAATGATTTATTTAAATCACCCTGCAAAAGACTCAAGAAATCTTCATCCAACTTTATTTCTTCTTCTTCATTGGCGTCAGAAACTGTGGGTTCCGGATCATCGGCTTCAAACTTATTCAAAGAATGGTTTTGATTATTTTCTTCATCTGATACTATTTTTTCCGAAAAACTGTATTCACTGCTATTGTCAGATAATTTGGTTTCATTAATAATATTCTGATTATTATCATAAGGATCAAGATCCAAAACCTCGTCAGAGTCTGCTTCATTATCAAATGAATGACCTAATTTGCTATCCTCATTATCCTCAATTTCCGAACTATCTCTGGCAGGAACAAATTCCGAATCATCTTCTTCGAACAAATTCCAGACGGTAACTTTTTCTTCTTCCGTTTTAGAAATTTCTTTTTCTTGATTTTTCAAAAATTCTTTAATTAATTTCTCGCTTGCTTCGGCATCTTTGATTTCGCTTGCTGAAAGTTTATAGGGAAGCTTGCCGGGATATTCGGTTCCATTATCCAGCAAAAAGCTATCATCATCGGTGTTTAGTATCTCAAAACCCGACAGAAGTTCCTCTTTTTTCAGCTTCTCTTCAAAAATTGAGTCCATTTTTTTCAGATTTGTCTAAAATTTCCAGTAAATACCAGCTGTAACGAATACATTTCGTGACTTGTAACCGTTCCAATACTTAATGTCAGAGTTAAATAAATTCTCAATTTTCAAAACAGCATCAAATTCTTTTGAAAATGAATAGTCAACACCTAAGTTGAAATCAATAAATGAGCCAATTTCTTTGGTGTTTTCCTTGTTGACATATCGAGCTCCAACAAAAGAAATTTCGACACTTGATCCAAGTCTCTCAAACCATCTTTTTCGGTAATTTCCGGAAAGTCTTAAGGGGTCAGAGTAAGGAACTTTGCTCCCTGAGGATAACTCATTGTTTTGCAGTAAAATACGAAAAGTTAAAATATCACTGGAAGAAAAATTATACACTCCTTCAATATTAAATTTTAATGAGGTTGATTTATCATAATGTAAATTAAAAGCTCCGGAAGTGTCAGCATCCAGGAAATATGGAGTTCTGTCAATAATAGAATATCCAAGATCTGCCTGAATATATAGTTTCTCGTTTGGATGATAATTCAATCCAGCAATAAATGATACAGGATTTGCAAAATCAATCACTGAACTGTCGGTAATATATGGATTTGTAAATATTGCATCTGAAAAGCTGTTATGTTCAAGTCCGGTTGAAAAACCAGCTGATACAGTCAAAAAGTCATAAAGAAAGTAAGATAAATTACCAACAATAATTACTCCCTGTCTGCCCTCGCCTGAACTTGACTGTGTCATTTGAATACCTCCCCTCCCTCTGAAAATCAATCCGCTTAAATCATATTTCAATTTTCCAAATAATTCAAAAAAGGTATAAGGCGTTCCCCTTAAATTATGTAAGTCAATTGAAGCCCCAGCCCCAACGGCAAAACCCTCAAATTTACCATCGATATTCAAAAAACCATTTAAAGTGTTATCAGAAATACTTTGGTCATTTTGTGAAAGAGACAAAGTTTTGAATTCAGCCCCTGTTTTAAAATCGAATATGTCATATCTCCCATCGCTTGTGAGATTTAATCCGAAAGCTGTAGTCTTTCTCGCAGGTGCTATACTAACAGAATATAATTTATAATTACGATATTCAAAATCAATATCAAGAGTTGTCAGGCTTCCACCAAAAAAAAGGAATTTATCGGGAGCCACATATTCAGAGCCTATTTTAGCGAATATCTTTGTGTAATCTGAATTTTTAATATGCCCGTCGCTGAAATCCAAGCCACCGTCTAATGAAAGTTTATAGTCATCAACAAACAATCTATAACCTCCCAAAAATTTTGGTGTATTATACATTCCATATTGTCCCGAAAAATAACCCTTTGCGAAAGACAATGATGTCATCTTGTCCTGTAATGGTTTGAAAGGAATTAACATCGAGATTTGTTTTTCCAATGAATTTATGGAATCAAGGTCATCTTTGGTTAAAGGTTTGGATTTATCAAGGAATTGCTTTGTTCCCGATTGAACGTTAAGATTTTCTTTCCCCTCAATAAAAATAGTTGGAAGTTCAAGCGGTCTGGTTTCATTTGTTTTAGGTAACTCTTTATCCTGAGCTATCAGACAATTGTAATAAAAAAAAGTAATTAACAGAGTCAAATAGATTTTTTTCATTTTCATACTCGATTAGTTTCTATTCTTTTCAAGATTTTTTAATAAACTGTGTCTGCGTTTTGCGGTTTTGCCATAATCATCTTCGGACCTGTATTTGATAATTTCTTCATAAGCAACAGCAGCGGAATTATAATCCCCAATTTTCTCGTAGCACTCGCCTAAGTTCAGTAAAGATAATGTGAACCAATCCTCAAATCCTACAAATCTGTCCTGAACAATCTTATAAGACTTTATAGCATCCTGACAGTTTCCGGAACGCATATAAATTTCACCTATTCTATATTGTGCCTCAGCGGAAAGCGAGGGGTTATTTGCGATAATGTCAGGGTTTGTTGCAAGAAAGTTGAATTCACTTATTGCCGAGTCCGCTTTGCCCGCCAATCTATAATGCATCCCCAGTCTGTATCTGCTCTGGTCGGCATATTCCATCCCTTTGAATTTCTCTGCAATTACTTTGAACAAACTGATTGCAGAGTTAGTATCTCCAAGGCTGTATCTAATTGAAGCCATTTCAAAACCAGCCTGAGCTGATGCCGGATTTTCGGGAAAGTCTTTCTGTAATCTTCTAAAAATCGAATCTGCGGCTGAAATGTCAGCCTGTTGTTTTTTAATGAGACCAAGTTCCAGCAAACTTTGAGCCGCATAATCAGTTTTAGGGAAAAAACTGAGAACCCTTCTAAAAGTTTTTTCGGCATTATCCAGATCATTTAGTGCAAAATAGCTTTTTGCCATCCAATAAACAGCTTCAGCATTTTTTTCGTTTCCGGGATATTTTTGTATGAAATTTTCATATTCTGAAATAGCATCTTTAAATCTCTTATCGGTATAAAACATTTCACCTTTCTTGAACAAAAATTCAGGTGCAAAAGGTGAATTTGGATTGCTTTCAACGTATTGGTCAGTTATTTTCATAGCTTCATCAGTTCTGCCCAAAACTACATAACAAAATTGGATGCTTTTGAGGGCGTCCGGAGCTAAAGAACTCGATGGATAAGATTCTACTACAATTTTATAATGTGCGATCGCATTTTCAAAATTACCCATATTGTAATAAGCATCACCAATCGAATAATAAGCCCTTGGAACTAATATGCTCTGTGGATAAGCCTGAGATAAAAAATTAAAATTCTCAATAGCTTCATTATATTTTTTTTGTTCAAAGCGGATCCAACCAGTAAGATACAAAGCATAAGGGGCATAAGCTGAACGTGGAAATTTCCTGACGAAAACAAGGAGTTCAGTAATGGCTTCTTCGTTTTTTTGTAATCTATAAAGTGCCTGAGCAAGTTGAAAACTGCTATACTCACCTTCGTCGCTGCCTGAGGGCGCTAATTTTGACGCCCTTCTGTAAAAATCAACAGCTTTGTTAAAATCACGAGTATAATAATAACCATCTGCCTGACGAATAAGGACTTCCAAAGTATGCTTTGAATCAGGAAACATCCTTATCATTTTTTCGAAAACCTCTGTGGATTGTTTGAACTCTTTCAGCCTGAAATATGACCACCCAAGCCCATAATATGCCTCTTCAAGATATTGACTTGTTGGATATAGATCAATCAATGATTTATATTTATCAATTGAATTTTTCAGAAGGTCAGACCTGTAATAAGCCTCGGCAAGCCAATAGAGTGCTTCGTCATTTCTGCCGTGATTGGTATTTGTAGCTAAATAGGAAAGTAAACTAGGAATGGCTTCGGCATTCCTGTTGTTTTTGACAAGAGCTATCCCTCTTCTCAATCTTGAATGAGAAATATACCAGGATTTTTGAGGCAGGAGAAAATCAGAACTCTTTATAGCAACTTGTTCAGCTGAATTGAATGATTTAATAGCTCTATCCCAGTTTCTTAACTCAAAATAAGACTCTCCAAGCAATAGGTATGTTCTGACTATTGAACTTGCTTCAGTTGCTTCTCTTTCGCTCCTTTCCAGTATTCTAACAGCTTTTTCGTATTCTCCTTCTTCAAAATAAATCTGTCCAAGCTCTATTAGCGCCAAAGCAATGTTAGGATTGTTGACTTCCGTAGAAAGATGAATAAATTCTTTTCTGGCTGTTTCAATATCTCCTGCTCGCTTCAAAGCCACTGCTCTGAAAAGCCTAGCGGAAGATTTCAAAATTGATTTCTCATCTTTTTCTGAATCAATTACCATTTCATAAAATGATATTGCATGCCTGAAGTCAGATTTATTCAAATAACACCATGCAATTCCAAGTCTGACGTAATTTGTCAATTTAGATTCAGTAAACGTATCGAGAAATATATTATAGGTCGTTATAGCTCTGTCAAAAAAGCCGCTGAGCTTGTATGCTTCTCCTTTGAAATACTGTATTTCTTCCGAGGCTGATTCTGCATAAGATTGCGGCTCAAAATCCAGAACTCCGACCTCTTTGTTCAAAATCTGTTTCCATACCAATTCAGCTTGTTCAATGTTTGTAATCGCTGTCTTGTAATCCCTGAGAACTATATTGTTATTAATCTCTCGGATTCGGGAAGCGATCATTGTGTTGCTTTTTGGATAGAGTTTTAAATTTGTTCTGTAGTAAGTCTTGGCTTTATCATAATCCCGATTGATTTCTGCAATTACTCCAAGTGCATATAAAGCATCATCAGAATAAGTCAGATTGGGATATTTTTTGGAGCATTCTTCGAACAAAGGTTCAGCATCCTGATATTTCCCTTGCTGAACCAGTGATATACCATTCCAATAAAGGCTGAAATGAGTTAAGTTAATATAAATGGAATCTTTTATTTTTTGATAAAATTCTTCGGATTGATTTTTAGCTTCTGTGAAAAGCTTGTGAGATTTGTTATACTCCTGATTCTCAAAGGCATAAAAAGCCCTTTCGTAAATCAACATTGGAATAAACGGAGATTTTGTAAATTCCTCCGTAAATCTTAATAAAATTTTGTCGGCAAAGGCATAATTTCCGCTGTAGAATTCCGTTCTTGCCCTTAAAAGGATTGAAGCTCCGTAACTGTCAAGATTTTTGAAGTTATCAACTGAAGTTGTAATTAATTCTTTTGATAATTTTAACAAATAAATATCATATAATTCTTTGCTTTTCGAATACTCAAAGAATCCGTAAGATAAATTATAACTGTCCTCAATGGCAAAGGCTTTTGTTAAGGAAACGAAAAGAAATAAAACCAACCAAAAAATTTTAAAGTGCTTTCTTAAATCAGAAATAACAAAAAAATTAAAGTTCATCTTCCCCCTTTTGAATTTTTTTACAGGAGTTATATTATGCCGCATCGAAAATTACGAAAATTATTAACTAAAATCTAATTTTTTTATGTATTAATCATTTAGAAGACGAAAAATTTATTAAAAATCTTTTGTCAATCCTTTTTTGGTAATATTTTTCAATAATGATGAAGCAGGATTGTTCAGGGATATATTTTCTATCAGATATGCTATATACGAAAAAGCATCAACCTGATCATCGTATTTGGAATTTGGGAACGCAAGAAGTTCATCTTCGAAATTTTTTAGCCAATGCGAATTTTCCGGAAAAAAAACATAACCCGACTCGAGTTTTGCGGCAATTGGCAGTGCTCTTGATAGTTTATCTTTTGTCGGTTTTAAACCAATCACTTTTAATCCCTCTTTTTCGGCTTGTTGTAGAAGAGAAACTTGATACTGAACTGTCTCAATCCCAATGAAAATACCCTTCCATTTTAAAAAAACATTTCTAATTTTGTCTAAGTGTTCAGATCCTTTGTAATGTTCCCTTATTACATCAACTATTAAAATATCTTTGTCTGGGGTAAGGCAAAAAATCAATATAACCGTAAAATCCGAAGTTTCTTTGCTCGTAACAGCCAGATCAACGGTTGCAAAATAGTTGCAGTCAATTTTCCTTATAGATTTAACATTTTTAACATCAAAATCCGAAGAAAGAAATAAATAATAAAGCTCTGGATCTTCATAATAGTATTTAAAATGCTTTCTAAGGAAAATTTGCCCACCCACGGGTCTGGGATTTTGCTGATAAAGAGATTCGAACCAGTAAGAACCAAGAACATTTCTTATATCATTTAATTTTTTTATATCAAATCGCTCACTCCATAAAGCCTCACCGATTTTCCGCCCCAAAGGATCAAAGTCATCAGCGATAGCAGGGATTCTGATGAGCTTCCAATCAGTTTCGTCAAAATCTCCACGAGAATTTATGATTTCGTTCTTTTTCAAAATTTTACCCACCAGATCGTCTTCGTGCCAGCGAGTCATAATTATTATTATAACTCCATCTGGCTCTAAACGAGTGAATGCTGTTGAAATGAACCAATCCCAGATATTATCCCTTATCTTTTTGCTGTGAGCCTCCCTGTCATTTTTAATCGGGTCATCAATAATCAAAAGGTTAGCCCCTCGACCCGTCAGAGAACCGCCGATACCGACAGAGTCCATGCCACCACCAAATTCATCCAAATCGAAACTTGCTGCTGACTTTGATTTTGAACTAACTTTAATGCCGGCTAATTCCTCGCCCCACTCTTCAATAATTTGCAATACCTTTCTGCCCCAGCTTGATGCGAACTTTGCTCCATAGGAAGTTAAAATTATTCTGTGATGTTTGAAATTCATCAGATACCACGCAGGAAAATATTTTGAAGCAAATTCTGACTTCCCGTGCCTTGGGGGAAGGTTTATAATTATTTTCTGTTCAATCCTTTTCGCTCCCAAAACAAGATAATGATTAATCAAATCCAGATGAGGGGCTTTCTTCCATTTTCCTTTACTTATAATTTCAGCAAATTCAGCAGGATTGTCGGGAAGTGCATTCTGAAATTTCTTCTTTTTTTTACTAAATGTATTACTCATCGAATTATTGATATTAAACAAAACAAAAGCTATTTAAGGTTATCCAATTTTTTTTCCAAATGAATAAATCAAAATAGAAGTTTGGAATATTTTTTGTATTTATGTTTTTTCAGTAAATAATTATTAATAAAAATATGAGCAAGAAGCAATCATTATGTTGCTCGATGATAGTCAAAAATTGCGAGAACACTATTGAAAGGGCTTTACGTTCAATTGAACCATTTTGCAGGCAAATCGTCGTTGTAGATACAGGCTCATTAGATACCACACCCTCAATAGCTTCCAGATTGGGTGCAGAGGTTCACTTTTTTGAATGGACAAATGATTTTGCCGAAGCTCGTAATTACGCTCTAAAATTTGCCAGAACTGACTGGGTTATCATTCTCGACTCCGACGAAGAGCTAATTTCGGAAACACTCACAAATAACTTACAACTTTTTAATATGGAAGCCGTTGGTGGAATCAGGACTGTAATAAAAAATCTTTTAGCCAATCAAAAGACTGATTACGGAATAGATACCTCCAAAAACATTAGCATTATCGAACATAAATATACAAGAATATTTAAATTAAGAGATTCAAATGGTTCAAGATTACCAGTCAGGTTCACAGGAAAAATACACGAACAAATCTCGGACTCCATTGTAGATTTAGGTTATGACATTATTGATTCGGATATTACAATTAACCATTACGGATATTTTGAAAAGAATCCCGAAAAAATTCATAGAAATCTTGAAATGATTAAAAAAGAATTGGAGAACAAACCTGACGATTTATGGATACTTTTCCACTTAGGAGAAACAATGTTTAGTAGCGGAAATTTTAACGAATCTGAAGAAATTTTTTTCAAATTAATTGATAACTTTAATAAACCTCAGAACAAAAACCTATACCCAATTGAACATTACGAAATGGCTCGCATTAGAATTGCTCAGATTGAACTACAAAGGAATAATTTTCGAAAAGTAGAGGAACTGCTTGATTTCGAATCGAAAGACTTAAATAGGGACGGTTTTCGATTATATCTTTTAACTGTTTCCTATTTACTTTCGAATAATTTAGAGTCTGCAAAAAAGAATATTGATAATCCTTCATTGCTTCATACAAATATGCTAACACAAAATCAAATCACTGACCTCATATCAGCTATTAACAAAATTCAAAACTTAGCAAACAAATAAAAAGGATAATTCTAAAATTCAATTTTTGATGTTTTAACCTATTTACAATTCATTTTAAATTAACTTAACTATAATATTTGTTGTTATGAAACTTCTTAAATCGTGATAAGTCTCTAAAAGTTTATAATAGTTTTAAAATGT
>CALHRB010000330.1 GCA_938038165.1 Candidatus Kapaibacterium sp.
TTACCAACATTATTAAGTGCTCAAAGTTTTTGTCCTCCGGATACGGGCACGAATTGCGGGATTTGGCAATATAGTACTTACCAAACTACAACTGATAATCCTGATTGTAATCTTACAGTTTATTATCATTATCGAATCTGCAATAATATTTATCAAATATATATCGATAGTTTGATTAAGAGTGGCAACTGCAATTACTTGAATGATAATTCAGGAGCAACTTCATTTCAAGATTGGCTAAATTTGGTATTGATTGAAGAAACTACAAATTTAACAGGCATTAATCCTCCACACGATTGTCCTGATTCTTCTATGAAAGTAATTTTTTACACTGCCAGTTGCGGTCTTTGGGTGAAATGTGAATATACTGTTGACTCTACAAGTAGGGTTTGTGATACAGACTGGCGAGGAACATATCCAGATTATTCAGCAGGTGGAACAAGAAAAATTCGTTTCTGGAAATGGCAGTCCTGTGGGATAACCTGTTGCAAGAAAACTTATAGCATTTGTAAAACACCTTCTGGCACAGGAAGTGGATATATTATACATATCAATTCAGTGTCAAAACAAAAAATAGGAAATTGTACAAATCCGGATAATTTTATTCAACCATGTCAAGATGGATGTTAGGAGGCTATGATGAAACATATACTTTTACTTTTAATTGGGCTATTACAGTTTTTCTACTTGAAAGCAGATGATTACTTTTATGAATATCCAAAAGAAAAAAAGTTCAAAATTGGATATTTCAAGAATTTTGAAGGTAACGTATTAAAAATTGACAACTTAAATCAAATAAGTAAAGTGTCTAATAATCTTAATGTACAAGAATTCCGATTTCATCGACTTGATGATAAAGTTTTTTCATCAAAGGATTTTAGAAAATGGTATGCTGTCGCTCCTACACTTGATATTGAAAAAAAAGACATACCGAATTCAGGGATATTAATTTCACCAAATCCTGTAAAAGACATTTTAGTAATCTATAACATGGACGGTTTAAATTTTGAAATTTACTCTATATTAGGTGTTAAAATGTTTGATGGCAACGTACAGACTCAGTTAGATGTCAGTTTCCTTGAGTCGGGTATTTATTTTATTAAAATTAATTATCAAATCCAGAAATTTATTAAAATTTGAGGTTGAATATGTCTTTAAAAAAGAACTGGTCAGCTTATACCAAACTAAATGTAACTAACGAGTCTGATATTTATGCAGATTGTGAGGAGTTAGCAATATGAAGACTTTATATCATGTTTTATTTACTATGTCATTTATGGTTATTTTGACTTTTTCTAAGGGTTTTTCGCAACCTTCACTCTATATGCCGACAGGAAACGAATACGATTTTGGAAAGGTTGGACCTGGACAATTACATTGTAAAATCCCATTAATAAATATCAGCGAAGATACACTAAGAATAATAAGAGTAAATTCTTCCTGCGGATGCACGACAGCACCAGTCGACAAGTCATTGTTAGTTAAAGGAGATACAGCTTTACTATATGTAACAATGAGTACTTCTATGAGTGATGGAATAAAATCAAGTTCAATTAAAATTCTTGTAAGTGAAAAAAAAGATTCCGTTTACATAATAAATCTGAAGGCTAATATTGTTAAAGATATTGCCACTTCAACTCCCTTTTTTCCTGTTCCTGACAATGTTAAGCTTAACAAAGAAGTGGAATCAGAAATAATTTTAACTAACACCGGTAACGAGACAGTTAAGATAATGCCTCCGGTCTATGAAGGTAACGATTTGATAATTAATTTTAACCTTAAATCAACGATAGAACTAATGCCAAATGAAAAGTTTACACTAAAGGCAAGTATTATTCCAAGAGCTGAAAATTTGACCGGCATGGTATATATACCTACCTCAAGCAAGCTTATGTCATTAATTAGTATAAACATAAATATAAGTATTCGAGATTTGTTAAACCAGATAAATAAAAAATAATGTTAAACCAATATGGAGGTATTAGATATTAATAAGTCGCATCGCATGAAGTTTCTCATGTGTTACTGGATTATCAATTAACAAGATTTTGTTTATATTTTAAAGGGCATATTTATGAAAAAATTTATTACTTTATCCTTTGTAGTATTTCTGCTAATTATTGGGTGCATGATAGTTATCCCCGTAGGAGAAGCACTTGCCGAGGATTGTTCAAGGCTGACTTCAGGTTGCCAATGGAGTGATTGGCAAGCTGATACACAGTTACAAGGGTTTATTGAGGTTGACTTACCAGGCGGCTGCAAGATTTGGGTTCAATATATCATCAGAACAGTTTCCTGCCCACCAATAACAGTTCATGAAATATCCATAACTTCCATCGAAAAGAATGGATGTGCAATTTCTGATCCAGAGGTTTTCCAGAATGCGGTTAAAGCTGTTCTTTTTGCTTCATCGACAATTTTTGGTTCTGGCGGTACAATGAATGTTAGGGTTAAAATGCCAGCCTGTTACAGATGGAGCGGAAATTCTGTCACTTGGGGCCCGTCAGCTAATATCTGTTCTTGTTGTTCTTACTTATATAATTTGACAACCTATTCAAATTATATTAATATCAATTCGGTATCTCAAGATCCATATGATCCGGATCCTCCCTGTCCGACAAATCCAACAGGATTAAGCTGTTACGAATATTCTTCATGTGCAATTTCAGGGATTCCCACCGGTCCCGTAACATTTCCTTCTGTCTATCCAGCATGTCCCGATGTTAGTTGTCCCGGAGCATGGGATGTTGATCCGCAGCATTTAGCATATACAGGCAAGCTTGGACCTGACCCCAACCCTTGCATTTTCACGATTTACTACCAAAAAAAATTATGTCCAAATACAGACCAGAAACTCAGAATCGTAAAAATTGTATGCAATGGTAATTGCGGGACTTATACTCCAGACATAATTTACAAAAAAGCAGTAAAAAGATTGCTTTCAGAAGCTGGAGAAATATTTAATAATTATACCACACAAATAGTTCATTTTAATACAACAAAATGCTGGAAATCAGGTACTGTAGGCTCTTATACAATCTACTCACCATGTGACATCAACAATTGCTGTGAATGGGATTATAGCATAAATAATGGTGTTACTCCCCATCAATTGACTTATGTCAATCCTGGTGCAAATTTAGATACTTGTGCAGTTGGTTGCGATGTAATACAACCATGTTGGAATGGTCTTCTAAATCTTCCAGTTGGAGATTTGCCAGGTGAAGACAACAGGTTACCCAAACAACCTTCATTAGACAACGGAGAACAAAAGGTTCTCGAGCAAAATTTAAATACAAGCTTTGTCATACCTAATCCGGCTGGAGATAAGCTGGATATTTACCTACAATCATCAGACAAAGGGTCTACTACTATTATAGTATCAGATTCAAGGGGAGAAGAAATCATAAAATTGGAATTTGAAAAAACCTCATTTGAATCTGTCACAAGAATTGAAACAAGAAAATTCCTGAGTGGTATGTACAACTACAGGATTCTCATGAACGGCAAAATAACGGCAAAAGGCAAATTCGTAATTTCGCATTAAAATGGCTAAGTTGGAGGAGGGTTTTAACCCTCCTCCAATATTGATGATGATAAAATAATTTAATTTTATGAAAATGATATAAAAAAGATAAATATCCCTTATTTTTGTTAATTTGTGAAAAATACATGAATAGATTTATTCTTATAACTTTCTTGATTTTAACTTGTTACACTTCTCTAAGCTTTGGTGGGAAGGAGAATTATAATTGGGTATGTGGAGATTCGCTTGGGCTTAATTTTAATTCACCGGATTTGTATCCTAAATTGATTGAAATTCCGATAAATATCCCAATTGATATGTTATATGACAAAATCTATGAAAAAGACTATTTATTTTATAAAAACGCAACTATATCTGATAGTAGTGGAAACTATTTATTTCATTCTTTTAACGGTGTGAATTTGTGGAATAAATCTAATGATCTGATTTATAATTATAATGATGCTGGCTGGGATACAAGCTTTACTACGTTCCCACATACTTGGTTATCAGCAAATTGGCAGGAAGGACCAAATTATCTTATAAAAAAACCTGAAAGCGATAGTATTTATTATAATTTTTTTATTAGACCAATTTATCCTAAATGGCTATACATTGATCCTCTTAATGTAGCTATGAATTTTGCTGCATGTTACCATATTCTTGACAGAAATTTAAATTTAGGTTCTGGTGGAATCATAAACACTAAAAATTTCTTTCATGATGATGTTTCATATATTCTACCTATAAAACACTACAATGGAAAGGATATATGGATACTAGTCTTTTCTCATGGTTATCCTTGGGATTCTTATCGAAATCCTAATATTAGTTCTTATCGCCTTACTAAAGATGGATTGAATACACAAAATTATGTTTCAAATATCATAGATCCCATTGAAAATTATCAATTCTATGACAGATGGTGGCCAACTTTAAATAGTTATTATGAAATCAAAATCAATTCTCAAGGGGATATGATTGCAATGAATAGTAATAACGATACACTAAGATTGCTAAAATTTGATAAACAAACAGGTATAATAAAACCATATAAAATAATTAAAACAAATTTCTCGAATGTATCTTTTGAATTTTCAGCAGATGGTTCCAAAATTTATTCTTTCTCGGATACAATTATTAATAAAAAATTATATAGATGTTTATCGCAAATGGATATTAAAAATAATTTCAAAATCGAAATTATTGATACTTTTCTTGTCAATTATGGGAAATTTGAGAAACGTGGGTTGAGTAATGGTTTAAATTTACTTCAAATTGCACCCGGTGGAAGAATTTATGGTCTTAATCATAGAATATATGATTATAAAGATAATGACAAAGACATGTCTTTAATCCAGACAGAAATATTTATCATAAATCATCCCAATGAGAATGATAAAAATTGCAATGTACAAAGAAACTATATCAAATTGGAATTTAAACAAAAGAATTCATCATTTTTGAATAAATTTGCCGCTTTCCCTTATTCATTACCCGAAAACGAGAATCCTAAAATGATCGTAAAAACGCCTTTATCGCTATGTAGTGGTGAAACGATATACTTATTGTCAGAAATAAACGATACTCTTCAAAATGTAAAGTACACTTGGTCTGGTCCACTTGGATTTATATCCCAAGAACAAAACCCCATAATAACCAACTCACAACCAGAGATGTCGGGTCAATACATAGTTTATTTTGAATACTTAGGCTATACTGGAAGGGATACTGTCAATATAACAGTGCATCCAAAACCTGATGTGGGGATTTCAGGAGACACATCAATATGTTCAGGTAGCACTGGTACTTTAAATGTTAAGAATCCATGCCCAGGATGTTCGTATAAATGGTCAACGGGCGAAATGGGACACAACATTGATGTTAATGAGTCAGGAACTTATACTCTTTATGTAACAAATCAAAACGGTTGCACCGATACGGCTAGTATTGTTGTTAATGTTCACGAGTTGCCGAGGGTTACTATAAAGGGAGCTAAAGTGTTATGTGAGGGAAGTAAAGTAAATCTGTTAGCTGAAACTGATAAACCTGGATATACATATAAATGGTCTAACGGTGAAACAAACTCTGTAATTTCTATTAACAAGGCTGGTGTTTACAGCGTAACTGTAACAAATGAATTTGGCTGTAATAGTAATGCATCATTAGCTGTAGAAGAAATACATCAAATAACTGCTTCAATAGAGGGCAACCGAAGCTTTTGCAAGGGATATTCAACAACATTAAAGGCTAAACCTGATAGTGCCGGTTACTCTTTCATGTGGTCAACAGGAGACACTTCTCAACAAATTGCTGTGAGTAAATCAGGCAACTATTCGGTATTCATTTCCATAAACGGTCAATGTGGTGACACAGCAAAAATTGATGTAATTGAAAATGAAAATCCTCAACCAAATATTTTAGGGAATAAATTTTTTTGTAAGGGCGGATCAACAATATTAAGTTCTGATAGAGACTTTGCAACATATTCATGGAGTACTGGTGAAAATACAAAGTCCATAACTATTACTAAACCAGATACTTATTCTATGACTGTCACAGACACAAATGGCTGTAAAGGATCTAATACGATAGATGTAAAAGAATTGGATGTTAAAATATCAGGGGTTAAGGATTCGGATTTAGGAATTATCAAGACTGGTGGTACGGCTACACAAAAGATGACAATAATTAATGAATCTAACACGGATGTTGAAATATCATCTGTTTTTTTTAAAAATAATAATTCTGTTTTCAAGGTTGTGGCTATTCCTCCACTGCCGATGATGTTCCCACCATATAAAACCCTAGAACTATCCATTACATATTTTCCTACTGAACTCAAAGACTACTCGGACTCTCTAATTCTTGAAATTGGGAATCCATGTACAGGCAGACTATCTTCATTTATCCAGGGAAGAACGGTAGCATACACAACAGTCTGGCTACCAGATACAATTGCCACAATTGGTGAAAGTCATTTCTGTATTCCACTTAGGGTTCGACTTGACAGCTCTACTGTGATTAATGAAATCCTATCATACACTGCCGAAATCCGTTATGATGTCTCGGCTCTTGTTCCTGAAGATATTTACCAGAGCAATGTAGTACAACGTGATCGAGTCATTCTTCTATCCGGTGACAGCATTAAGTTTGCAAACAAAGAAATCAATCTTGGTGAATTCTGTGGGCAGGTCATGCTTGCTAATCAGGATTATACTCCTTTACGAATTACCAATTTTGTTTGGAATAATACTAAGATTACAAACCAATCAAAAGATGGCAGTTTAAATATCAAAGGATTGTGCATTCAACAATTAGCAAGGATACGTTTTGTAAGTTTGCCTTCATTTGAAATTCTGAACAATCCAGCATCTGAAGTCTTGAAACTCAAAACAGAAAACATTGACAAGTCAGCGAAGGTGTATTTATATTCAGTCCTTGGAGAACAACTGCTCGATATTCCTTACTCCGAAGAAATAAACATTATAGGATTGCCATCTGGACTTTACTTTCTAAAGATTGGTGACAAAGTTGAAAAGTTTATCATAATTAATAACTAAAAGTGATGATTGACATGATCTCTTCTAAATCCTCTTCAGTCAAAGTTATATAAGGTCGAGCGGGAATATGTATCAATGGTTTCAGTTCTTTCTTTTTTGTTAGTGCCTGAGCTTTCCAATTCTCTTGTCCAGTCTCATAATACTTAGCCCAAAAGAATTTCCTCATTTTTAAAGATATGGGAATTATTGGTTTTAATGTACCTCCAAACTGATGAATAGCGGCATAAGGAGAATTAGCTGAGATGATGATTGATGATTTGCCTTGAGGTCTAACTTCAATTGTTGACATCAGGCCTTTGGTTCGGTTTAAAGTAGGTTCTAATTCCCAACCGAGTTTCTGATATTTTTCTTTAGTAGAAGAAGCAAGAGCCTTCCATTTTTGAGAACCACCGGAAAAAATCGTAATATCAGATTCATTACCATCCAAACGCCCTCTTTCATCAAAATTTGCTGAAATTGCCCTGTCAATCAAAGCTGAAACCATTTCAAGAACAGGAGTCAGGTCATCATATTGGCTTTTCAGAGTTCTGAAAACACTGTTTAATTGCGATATTATCTGTTCGTTTATCATTGACTTAGCATTTCCTCCAAAGCTTTTCTGATTCCATCTACATAGTTATTGACAACCGGCTCCCAAGCT
>CALHRB010000331.1 GCA_938038165.1 Candidatus Kapaibacterium sp.
ATAAATAACTTGTAAGTCAACGAATGGAATGCCATTGTAAGAATTTATGAAACATTTAGCTTTGTGAACTGTTTTATTGTTTAGAGTTTGGTTTTCTTCGGTTACAACTCTAATAGTTCCAAGTTTAATACCAAAAAAAGAGACTTCATAGGTTAATTCCTCCCCAACTGATATAATTGGACTAAAATCAGCAAATGAGTTTTGTAAGTTCAAAAGTAATAATAATACAATAACACATGATATTTTCAGCAATTTAAAAAACATAAAAAAATCCAATTTGAAAAAGACTTCACAGTTTAAAAGCTTTTGAAGGGAAAATATTGTAAATTCTCAATTCACCGGAACTGCAATTTCCCAAACCTTGCCTTTTGGTGGCGAAGGCAGTCTTCTCTGCAATATCCAAGGGTTAAGCAATTTTATGTCTTTGTAATTTGTTTTATTTTCTTTTGCCCATTCGTTAAGGTTGGCAATGAAACTGCTTTCTTTAATAATTTTAAATTTCGGTGGTTTATATAAATCAGTTGGTTTCAGATTGAATCCATATTTTTGTGGATTTTTCATAATTTCCTTGATAATGACAATTCTGAGAATATATCTTGAAGTTTCTTCGTTAAGAAATAAATCGAAGTAATTACCAACATCCTGAAACAAGAGATTATCGGACAAGTTTTCATGTCCCATATTATAGCCAGCAGCCGCTAATATCCATGACTTGGTGTTTTTATATCCATTCTTAAGATATTTAATTGCAGCCAAGGTACTTTTCTCAGTGTGTCTTCTTTCGTCCACATATTCGTCAATTTGCAATCCCATAGCCCTGCCTGTCGAAGGAATGAATTGCCATAATCCGACAGCATCTTTAGGCGAGCGTGACATATATAAAGCACTTTCGGCAACAGAGAGGTATTTCAAATCATCTGGAACGTCTTGTTCAGCAAAAATTTTTTCATAGATAGGAAAGAATCTTCCGGCTCGTTTAAGGTAAAGAATTATTTGACCAGGGGCTTGCAGATTCAGGTAAAATTCTCGTTCGGCTCGTTCACGCACCTCTTCGATTTCCAATGGTATTTTTTCGCCGCAGAAATCAAGTTTTTCTGGTAATTTTACTGTTGAAAGATAATGATTAAAACTTAAATTGTTTTCTTGTCCTGGTAACTGTCTTGTTTCTTTGCAGGATAAAATAACTAAAAAGCAAATAAGAAATAGTTTTTTCATTAATTAAACTCCTTTTTCTTAACTGCTCTGATGTTTTGTCCATATTTTAGTTGTTCTTCCAATCTGCAGGACCAGACAAGCCCGTTATTCCATACAGTCATATCGGGACAGCCATCGCACATATTAAGCTCCCCATTTTCAAGAAAATCTATCGGCTGTATGGTCAATATTGACTGATAATGAACACTGCCGAAAAAAGCTAAGGGATTTTTCAAAAAAGATTGAAAATAGTTTTTAATTATTGCTCTCAAACCTTTGTCAAAAATTGCCAGAAGAAAATACAACCTTCCCATTCGTGAAATTTTTGGATTTGCATAAGCCAGATAAGTCCCTGTAAAAAAATGTTTTGTATTTTGAACTATTTCCATAAACTTCGGACCAGTATAACCAAAAATCTGATGCTTGTTCCCTAAACGCCCAGCAATGAGCCATTTATAGCTATCGGGCTTGTGTGTTCCGTTTAAAAAAGCACATGGATTGAAATCCGAAAAATGTTTTCTTATTTCATTAATAACTTCATCAGATGTTATATCTGTCCTTCGGGCTTTATCTTCGATGATGTAATGTATGCTATTTGTTTCGAGCTTTTGGTCCCCAATATAAAAATCAAAATCTCGCCCAAAGATTGCCATTCTATATATGATAAAAACCATAATATGTACCTTGTCAATATGTTCCTGAGCCCATTTAACTAACTCGGGTATATATTTGATATTTTCTGGATATACTGTTGCATTAAAGGCACAAGATAAGCCACCGACTTCTTTGAGCATATTAGCATAGAATAATCTCAGTTCATTAAGTTCAAACTCATTTTTTCCTTTCCACCCGGGACGATTCTGGAAGCTGTCAATATGAAATGTAAATCCGAAAGCACCCGCTTTTTTCAGTTCGATTAGAAAATCTTTATCAAGCAATGCTCCGTTTGTATTAATTACAGGTTTCCAACCCCTTTGTTTGATCATGCTTACTATGTCGAGAATTTTTGGGTGAGTGAGTGGTTCGCCGCCTGTTATTGAAACGCTGTCAGTCTTACGTAAAGTTTGAAAAACATTAAGTTCATTTTCTATTTCTGATAAAGATTTGTGTGAATTAACTCTATTTTCACGATAACATCCATCACAAGCTAAATTGCATTTGCTTGTCGGTTCAAGCCATGAAATAGCGTTATCAGCCAGATTCCAGGGTAACCTGAAAAGATTAATAGGTGAAAGTTCAAGGTTCATTATGAAAATCCTTTTATATAAAAAACTAAATTAAAAAATTTTTGAAACTTTTTTCATTTTAATGGCACTTATATTTATAGTTCCAATGGAACTTTTTAAAAAATAATTTGAAATGTGATTTTTGTCAGAAAAAAAAGATATACAAACTGAATTTCTGAATCTTTTGAACGAAGTGTTGGTTCAATTATCGAATTATGCTCGTTCGATGACCAAGACTACCGATGAAGCAAAAGATTTGATAAGCGAGACTATTCTGATTGCTTATGAGAACTTTCATAAAGTTCGTAAGATAGAATCATTCAAATATTTTTTATTTACGATTGCAAGCAGATTGGTATTCAAAAGAAAAGTAAGAAAGAGAATATTTTTAGATTATAATGAAAAATATGGAAATAATTTTTCAGCTTCGGAGACAGCTCCTGATGTTCTTATGGACATTAAAATACTATATGAAACAATGCGAAAGCTACCATC